>DNJG01000032.1 GCA_003489165.1 Nitrospinota bacterium
TGATTACTTTAGGAGGCACAATAAAAGGACGGGAGCATCTCATAACATGGATACCCACGATGATAATCATTCCGAGAGGAAGGCTCAGGTGTAAAAAGTGTAGGACAAAAAATAGTAGTTCACTCAATGTCTCATTACTGAGAAACGACATGGAAAGGGGCTCTACAAAAAGATGGATATCATTCAGTAGTTCTGCTGTCTTTAAGGCAACAAGCTGACCCCTCTCATCCCATACAAGCCAGTAGCCTGTAATGCCTATTATCAGTGTGAAAATAAAAAGAACTAAACCCGAAACCCATGCAAGCCATCTGTAATGTTTGTATCTGCCGTTAAGATATTCCCGCAGTGTGTGGAGTATAAGAAAGATTATCAGGCCATCGGAGGCATATCTATGGATACTCCTGAATATGCCTCCTAAATACCATTGATTGACAGTCAGGTACTGGACTGTCTGATAAGGATTGCCTGTACGAAAAAAGATAAACAGGTATATGCCGCTTCCTATAAGGACAAAAAACAGAATAGTAGATATTGCCCCGAGATAGTAAAGCGGATTATAGGCAGGAGAGAAATACCTGTTCGCCCAGTCTTCAATATAAAGGAATAGCTTTCGCCCTGACAGATAGCCTTTGTGATGAGATTCTGATTTTTGACGCCTTGCTGGAGTGAAAATAAAAATCCCTTTAAACCTTTTTTATATTTACAGACCAATCCTTTGGGCCCTTCTGCTCGTATTCCCATTTGAACTGATTTTTAAACTCAGCCTCAAACTGATAATACAGAGGCTTCGGATCATGGTCGTTAATAATCTTTAAGGTCTCGCCTGATTTTAACTCATCCCATAACTGGAATATTTTAGCATGCCTTTCGTAAGGCGGCATAGTCCTTAAATCAAGAGTATGTATTTCGTTAGACAAATTTATCACCTCCTTCAGATTGTTGCAAGAATATCCTCATTTTTATAGATACATCTTTTCTCATTGATATGGGTCTCAAATTCGCTCCTGAAATTCTTAACAGCACCCTCTACAGAAAGCGTCGCCCCTATTAAAAGATGACAGTAAACAAACTGATTCTTTAAAAGAGTACATGTGTCTTCAATATCCTTAAGGTCATTTATGCGCCCATTGCCATCCTCAACCTTTTTTATGAGTTTGAACAACTTGACCGTCCCCATCTGGCAGGGCGGGCACTGACCGCATGACTCCTCCATGAAAAATTTTGAAAACTTCAGAACGGTGTTGACAATGCATGTGCTGTCGCCAAGAACAATTACAGTTGCAGAGCCAAGCCCCGTCCCTATTTCTCTTAAGGAATCAAAATCAAGGGAGGTATCAAGCTGTGCCTCTGTAACAGGTGAATTTGAAGGTCCCCCGGGAAATGCAGCCTTAAAAACCATCCTGTCCTTCATCCCCTTACCGCATTCGTATATAATTTTTCTCAATGGAGTTCCCATTGGCAATTCATATACACCGGGTCTTTTCACATCTCCACTGAGTGTGAATATCATAGTCCCCGGACTCTTTGGAGAACCAATATTTAAAAACCACTCACTCCCCTTAACAATAATATGCGGTAAATTTGAAAATGTCTCGGTATTGTTTACAAGGGTCGGATTTCCATGAATACCCCTGCTGGCAGGATAAAAAGGCGGCTTCTGCCGCGGCTTTGCAGACCACCCTTCAATTATCTCCATCATTGCAGTCTCTTCACCTGCAACATACTTATCAGGGCATTTCTTGATTCCAATATTCAAAGAAAATTTACCTCCAAGTATTTTTTCTCCCAGATACCCTTTTCCTTTTGCATCTATTAATCCCTTTTCAAGGATTGCAGCCTCCTCCGTATATTTCTCATTAATATATATGTAAGCATCATTTGCACCAACAGAATAAGAGGCAATGGCTATTCCTTCTATCAATTGATGAGGGTTTGAACGTATAAGCGAACGGTCTTTAAAGGTATTAGGCTCACCTTCTGAGGCATTGCAGCAGACATATTTTTTATCTCCGGTTGATGAGTCTACAATCTCCCATTTTTTACCGGTTAAAAATCCTGCCCCGCCTCTGCCACGCAGCCCTGACTTCTTTACCTCGTTTATAATATCCGCAGGCTTTAATTCCCTGATTGCCTTTGACAATCCCTTATAGCCGCCCTTTGAAATATATTCATCAATTGAGAGTACTGCTATTGAGTTAAATTCACTCATCGGAATATCAGCAGTCAGCAATGTCCTGTCTCCTGAAATTTTATTCACTTTTACTCCTCCATTGATGCCGTTTCATTACAGAATGTCCCCTTTTCTTCATCAAAATCAATCACAGTAATCTTTCCTGCCTTAAACTCAATTTTGTCCTGATAGATATAATCAAAGTGTCCTTCTTCCTTTGAATCCCTCATCCTGACCCTGATATCGTGCACTCCGGGGGAAATAGCTATCTCCTCATAGGCAAATGTAGGGCCATCATTCTTTAATCCTGTCGGATAATATGCCTTAGACAACACATTCTTATTATCCAGTTCTACCTCAACATAAACAGGCAATCTCCCCCTGCCGCCTTCCTTTCTAATCTTTGCGAAGGCTGAGTTTGTCTTCCTCATGTGCTTAAGTTTATTCTCTGTATCTACCTTTGTTAATTCCCTCTGCTCTTCAATATGCTGGCTTGAGTGTTTAAACGTAAACTTTATTAATGACATATCCTTATTGTAAAATGGGTATATTGGTTTCACTGATAGAAGCAACACGAGAAGTGCTGGTATTATAAGGACAGGAATTGCAGAAATTCTTATAGCCTTTTTCAATGCCATTTCTTTTGGTATGTTCAAATCTTTAATCTCGTATGCAGCTGCATTTAATTTATTTTCCAGTTCTTTTTCAAAGATACCAATCTCGTTTATTAGCTGTCCTGTCTGCAGCGGGGATAACCAGTATGTGCGGACCTTTGAATAGCTGACCTCACCTCTCAAGACCAGTACAGGCGCCCTTTCACCCTTTAACCTTGCCTGTGCCCATTTTGACCCTTCACGGAAATTGCACTCACCTGTCTGACAGCCAGCTACAAATACACCATCAGCACCTGATTCAATGGCATGTTCAATAACAAAATGGTTAATCATGCCTGCACAGGGGAATGTAACAATAGACACATTTGGCATCCCATTAATTTTTTTGCTCTTTATATCTATTAACTCTCTTTGATTAACACTCTTTTCACAAACCAGCCCTACTATACTTGCTCTCCCATTCTCCTTTTTTGACAGATACAGGAGTTTTGTAATCTCTTCTTCTATCTGCTCCATCGTCCTGTCTGGCATATTGGATGCATTAGAGCCGCATGAACCTACGCATGTCCCACAGCTCGCACATCTGCCTGATATAACCTCTGCCTGAAAGAGATACGGCCTTCCATCCTTTCTCGGAACCATCCTGATTGCCTCATAAGGACAGTCCTTATGGCACTGCTCACACCCCACACACTTCTCTGAAAATATCTGTGCTGTAGGCTGTCTCTTAGGCCTTCCAATCCACGGTGCTATAAACAGGATGATGGTACCACCGACTGCAATAGCCCAGAACATACCTTTAGGCAGAACAGATGCCAGTGGATATATAAATAGATAAAACCAGTCAAAAGGCACATCAACCGGCACCTTTGTCATACTAACAGGTAATGCGTTGGTTGCAGGTGTAATTAAGGATATTAAAATCAGTATAACTAATACAGTAACAGCAATCGCCTTTGGGGGTTTTACAGAAGGGCGGGCATTCCTTGATACATGTATGCCTGTCAATATGCCCATACCTAACATTGGTATCATTACATGTGCAAGGAGCAGGACGAAAAACAGCATCTTGCTCATTGTGGCAATACTCAGGAATGTCCTTGGTGGAGGCTCAATAAAAACAGGTATATCATCAAGGAGATGTGCTGTCTTGATTGCAATCATCTGTGCCCTTTCATCCCAGACCAGAAAGTATCCGATTATTCCTACTAAAATAGATGTTAAAAGAAGTGCGTTTCCTGAAACCCATGATACCCACCGCCAGTGGCGGTATCTGCCAAGGAGAAATTCCCTCAGAAGATGCAGGATAAGAAATACAATTAATCCGTCAGAGGCATAGCGGTGGATACTCCGCATGATGCCGCCAAGATACCATTGATTGACAGTAATACTCTGCATCGTCTCATACGGGTTGCTTGTCCTATAAAAGAAAAAAAGATAAAGACCGCTTATTGCTATCAATACGAGGAGGAACGCACAGATTGTCCCCAAATAGTAAAAAGGGTTATATTTTGGTGTGAAGAGCCTGTCTGCAAAACCTTCAACTGTATATACGATTCTTCTCTTGATGGAAAGGTTTTTAAAATTCATATTGAACAAAACCTGAACACGAATGTCACGAATGGACTAATTACACGAATTAATTCATAGAAAAGATAATTTAATTTGCTTCTTATTCGTGATATTCGCTAATTCGTGCAATTCGTGTTCCTCTATTAACTCAGATTGCCTTAAACATTTTCATTATCAGTCCCTTGCACCCTTTGATGAGTGACAATATTTCCCTCCTCCAGAGGAGGATAATCGGGACTATAAAAAATAATATATTGCCCAGTATGAATTTTGTCAGAAAGTAGTAATAACTAAATTTATACGCCTGAGTTGAAGGGTCATACTCAGAGCACATCAGCTTTATCTTTTCTATTAAACCGAAAGACTTTGATACCTCTTTATTGTTATTTAATAAAAGCCTCTCTAATGAGCCGATTATTTTCTTTTGGACATCTTCCGCTTTTTCGTCTGTATTATATGCGATATTATTATATACGCCCCCGCTTAAGTCTATGACTGAAATCATATTTAGGTGGTCAAAGCTGTCACCTGTCTTTTTATAATAAAACCCAAGTTTGGATGTAAGCTCACTTATCGTATTTTTGTCTCCCGATGCAAATTTCCAGTATTTAAAATCTTTCACAAATGCCTCTCCGTATTCCCTCATCCTCTGAGGTGTATCCCTCTCAAAATCAAAGCCAATAGTTATTACATCTACCTTTTTACCTGAATCCTTATCAAACTTTTTTACAGCATTTGCAATAATTGATGTGCTTACGCCGCATGTATGGGGACAGCTTGTGTAAATGAGATTTATGATAAATGGCTTCCCGCGATAGTCCTTAAGATTAAATTTATTTCCATCCTGATCTGTTAAGGCATAATCTCCGAGCTTTCTCCCGATGGTCTGTTTTGAGGCGAGGAGCGCCTTCATCTGTTTCATCTGGTCCTGATATTGTCCAAAGGCAAGAGAATCAGAAGGGAGGAACAAAAACATGATTAATCCGCAGATTACACAGATTTTCACAGATTTTTTAAAAAAATATTTTGTTTTAATCTGTGGTAATCTGCGAAATCTGCGGATATATAATTTCTTTAATATTAAAAATACTGGGGCGATAAAAAAAGAAAGGAACAGCAGCCTCTTTCCCATAATAGGTAAATTCACTATCTGATGCTGGAGTCAATGATTACAGCCGAGAGGATTAAAAAGAGATAAACCATTGATGCCTTAAAGTTTTTCCAGGCTATTTGTTTGGAGGTATCAAAGAGTAACTGTATGTTTCTTATGATGAAGAATATCCCGACAGCAAGTGCAACAGCAAGATAAAAT
>DNJG01000101.1 GCA_003489165.1 Nitrospinota bacterium
CAAAATAAAAAGATAAGGACAGGGGTTGTTGTTAGTGACAAGATGGATAAGACCATCGTGGTAAAGGTGGAGAGGCATGTGAGACACCCTGAATTTAAAAAGATAGTAAGACGTTCAAATAAGTTTAAGGTGCATGATGAGAAGAATGAATCTTCTGTGGGGGATAAGGTAAAGATTGTAGAGACGAGGCCTCTGAGCAAGGAGAAGAGGTGGAGGCTGATGGAGATAGTTGAAAGGGCAGGAAAATAATTAATAATTAATTTTTTGATGACGTATTTATTTTGGAATTATACCAGGAGGAAATTTTACAGTGATTCAGCTGAGAACTATTTTAGACATAGCAGACAATTCAGGGGCGAGAAAGGCACAGTGTATACAGGTGCTTGTTGGTAGCAAGAGGAGGTATGCCCGTATCGGGGATGTCATTGTGGTAAGTATAAGAGAGGCAACCCCAAACAGTCCTATCAACAAGGGGGAAGTAAAAAAGGCTGTGGTTGTAAGGACCAGGAAGGAATTGAGAAGGGACAACGGCACATATATTAAGTTTGATGATAATGCTGCAGTCCTTATAAATGAACAGTTGGAGCCTGTTGGGACAAGAATATTTGGTCCTGTGGCGAGAGAGCTCAGGGCAAAGAAATTTATGAAGATTATCTCTTTGGCGCCAGAGGTATTATGAACCAGTTAGTAAATTTAAAGATAAAGAAAAACGATATTGTAAAGGTAATGACAGGCAAGGAAAAGGGGAAGAAGGGGAAGATACTGATGGTGTTCCCCATGGAGAAAAAGGTCATTGTTGAGAGGCTTAATATTGTTAAGAGGCATACACGTCCCACTCAGCAGATGAGGCAGGGTGGTATTATAGAAAAGGAAGCGAAGATACATATCTCAAATGTAATGATTGTCTGCAATAAGTGCGATAAGACGACAAGGGTATCTATGAAGATACTTGAGAACGGAAAAAAAATCAGAACCTGTAAACATTGCGGTGAGATGTTAGACAGAGATTAATAAGTCTATAAATTTTTGGAGAGGATACAGTGGCACAGCCAGCTTTAAAAGATAAATACTTAAAAGAAGTTGTACCCCAGCTTAGAAAGGAGCTTGGTTACAAGAATATAATGCAGATACCAAGACTCAAAAAGGTAGTAATAAATATGGGTCTGGGCGAGGCGCTTCAGGATGCCAAATTAATAGACTCGGGTGTATATACCCTGTCGCAGATTAGCGGACAGAAGCCTCTGGTCACAAGGGCAAAGAAGGCGATCTCAAATTTTAAATTAAGAGAAGGCGTTCCGATTGGGTGCGTTGTTACCATGAGGGGCAACCATATGTATGAGTTCCTTGACAGGTTTATCAATATAGCTATGCCGAGGATAAGGGATTTTAAGGGGGTTTCTTCGAAATCCTTTGATGGTAGGGGGAGCTATACAATTGGCCTAAAAGAGCAGCTTATTTTTCCGGAGATTGAGTATGACAAGATTGGGAAGGTAAAGGGGCTTAATATCAGCATAGTTACAACAGCAAAGACGGATGAAGAGGGGAAGACATTACTAAGGTTATTAGGAATACCATTCAGGAATTAAATCGCAAATTATTATTGGGGGAGTAGTGGCAAAAAAATCATTAGTTGTTAAGGCAAAGAGGAAGACAAAGTATAAGGTGAGGCAGTATAACAGGTGTCCACTCTGCGGCCGTTCAAGGGGTTATTTAAGAAAATTTAAAATGTGCCGGATTTGTTTTAGAAAGCTGGCACTGGCAGGGGAGATACCCGGAGTTATTAAGGCGAGCTGGTAAAAGGATTTATGAATTAGGATGTGTGATTTATGATTTTAAATCCAAAATTGTAAATCCAAAATCATAAATCAAATTGGGGGGTTTTTAAAATGGCAATGACTGATCCAATATCAGATATGCTGGTTAGAATAAGAAATGCTATCAAGGCAAAGCATGAGAAGGTCAATATACCTGCCTCAAAATTGAAGAACGAGATAGCCGTTATCCTTAAAGAGGAAGGTTTTATAAAAAATTTCAAGTTGATAAAAGATAGGAAACAGGGGATACTTCGCATTTATCTCAAGTACGAAAATGAGACAGAGAGTGTAATTCAGGGATTGAAAAGGATAAGCAAGCCGGGGTGCAGAATCTATACAACACAGGAAAATGTACCGATGGTGCTTAATGGCATGGGTGTAGCAATCCTTTCAACAAACAAAGGTGTATTAACAGATAAGGTTTGCAGGGAGCAGAAGGTTGGCGGTGAGGTTCTCTGTCATGTATGGTAAAAAATTATGTCTCGTATAGGTAAACAACCAATAAATATACCCAAAGGGGTAGAAGTTAAGATAGATGTAAACAGGATAGAGGTAAAGGGCCCGAAAGGCAGCATAAGCAAGGACATCCATCCTAATATGAAACTTGAGTCTGCAGAGGGGAAGCTCCTTGTTAAACGTCCATCCGATTCAAGGCTTGATAGGTCACTACATGGGTTGACAAGGACAATCGTCAACAATATGGTTGTTGGGGTTACAGAGGGGTTCAGCAAACAGCTTATCATAGAGGGTATAGGCTATAAGGCAGCAGTTCAGGCTAAGAAACTTGTATTGACCCTCGGATATTCGCACCCGATAAATTTTGACCCTCCTAAGGGGATAGATATTGAGATTGGGAAAAATACTGAAATTGGGAAAAATACTGAAATAATTGTAAAAGGGATTGACAAAGAATTGGTAGGGCAGGTTGCGGCAAATATCAGGGGTTTCAGGGAGCCGGATCCATACAAAGGGAAGGGGATAAGATATTCTGATGAGGTTATCCATAAGAAACCTGGCAAGGCTGCTGCAACAGCGAGCAGTTCATAGCAGTAAATTTATAATCTTAGAGCATAGGAAATTTTAATTACATATATGGAACAGAAAAGAACTAAAAGCAGACTTGCAAGAAAAGAGAGAATCAGGAAAAAAATAAAGGGGGATTCGGAGAGGCCGAGGCTTACAGTATATAAGAGTCTCAAGCATATATATGCCCAGATTATTAATGATACTGAAGGGAAGACTGTGGCATCTGTATCAACCTTAAGCAAGGAATTCAAAGACAAGATGAAGTCTGCTAAAAATCTTGCAGCAGCAAAACTGCTTGGCGAGATTATTGCTGATAAGGCGATTCAAAAGGGCATTAAAAAACTTGTTTTCGACAGGAACGGCTATATCTATCATGGGAAGATAGCTGCAATAGTGGATAAGGTAAGGGAAAAAGGGGTTACTGTTTAGGATTTAAAATTTGTTTAGGAGGATTTTTTTGAATAACAAGGAGACGCAAGAGACAAAATTAATTGATAAGGTTGTAAACATCAGCCGTGTTACAAAGGTAGTAAAGGGAGGGAGGAGGTTCAGCTTTAGTGCCTTAGTGGTTGTAGGTGATGGAATGGGTAGCATCGGGGTTGGAAAAGGGAAGGCAAATGAGGTGCCTGATGCAATAAAGAAAGGGCTGGAAAGGGCAAGAAAGAATATGATCACCATTCCGCTGAATGGAGGGACAATCCCCCATCAGGTAGAGGGCAATTTTGGCGCAGGGAAGGTAATGCTTAAACCTGCATCAAAAGGAACAGGTGTGATAGCCGGCGGGGCAGTAAGGGCTATAATGGAGGTTATAGGTATAAAAGATATATTAACTAAGTCTCTTGGTTCAGCCAATCCTCATAATGTGGTAGAGGCAACTCTTGATGGCCTTACGAGATTGAGAAATGCAGAGACAATAGCACATCTCAGGGCAAGATCAGATAAAGAGGATAAAAATTTAGAAGAATCTAAATAGAAAAGATATGATAAA
>DNJG01000036.1 GCA_003489165.1 Nitrospinota bacterium
TAGTTCATCTTTTCTTTTGTCCTCTTAATATTACAGAAGCCTCATCCCATGAAATTATATTTGAAGCTGCCATATTGGCGGTGCTTACGAAGGAGAGAATCTTGTCAGACATATCCTTCCATTTTTTTATGGTTGTTGAGGAGACATATACTATATCACGGTGTTTCATTTGAATATCATGCGTCTGGTCGCCGGATATTATCTTTTTAAAGTCTATATTGATTACCTGCGGGTCTTTGATATTGCCCCTGACTACAGCGATATCGCCTACAGTATAATTTTCCTTTGGAAGACCCCCGGCCCTTGCAAGAATCTCAGAGATGCGTGCATCTTTTTTAAGAGAGATGCGTCCCGGCGCATTTACTTCACCAAATACATATACCTCGCTGCCCGGAGAGATGGCCGGCGGCATATAGATTATATCACCGGGCTTTAGAGTAATATTTTGCATCATATCATTCTCTCTTAAAAGTTTTCTAAAGTTGATATCCAGAATTATATTGCTTCGCGATATGTAGGCGTTTTCAGTATCGCCAATCTCTTCACCGGTGTATTTATCTATAGCAATTCCTCCAGCCTGAGTAATAGCCTCAAGTAGAGTTGTCTTGTGGGTCAGCTGAAGCACCTTTGGATTCTCAAAGGCGCCTAATAGATAGACTCTCTGGCTCTCTATGGTTTCAATCTTAACATAAACAAGAGGTTGGACAATATATTTTTCCAATCGCATTGTTAACTCCTTTTTTAATTCATCCGGAGTCATGCCCCTTACATAAACATCTCCTATAAGAGGAAAAGATATCTTTCCATCAGGTCTCACCTTGACACTGGCACTAAGTTCAGGCTCCTTCCAGACCGATATATACAGGGCATCGGGTTCTGCAATTGTATAATCCTTAACAGAGAGTTCTAATGATTCAGGTTCATCAGAGGGCAGTATAATGTCTTTTTTTTCTGCCTCTTTTGGGGAAGCAATTTGAGTTGGAGGCTGTTCTTCTGTTGTTTTTAAGGGAGAAGTGGCAGAAGAACACGCAGTTACAGCAATTAAAATTATTACAGAAATGGAGAATCTTCTTAAATAGACGGTCATTATTGTAATATTGTAACAAAAAATATTTAAAATACAAGTACTTATTTATTATTTATCAAAATGTACTTATTTATCAAAACATTGCTTTACCAGAACCGCTCTAATCCATCTAAGACTCCAACCCATAATCTTAAACCACAACTGTAGATATGAAATAACAATACCCATTCGGCTGGTATTCTGACGGGAATTTAAAAATGCCCTTAATCCACCTGATGCGGGAAACAAAAGCTCCTTGAGATAAAATAATTTATACTTCAAATTATCAAAAAGGAAAAAGGTGAGTGCATACCGAAGATTTGGTATGTATGAATGGGATACTGCCATGTTCCAGCATTTTTTCTCCATCCATGCATATTTTTGAGGCTGGAGTTGTTTAAGGATATTATGAGGAACATTTTCAGGTGCGACCAGTTGAAGTTTGAGCAAAGTAAAATACATAATTTTTTCTACATGCCATTCCATTGTCCTTTCCAATGCCTTATCCCAGTTGAAATGTTTTGAGTTTGAAATTTGTATTAAATCCCAAAGCCATAATGCGCGTTCCATTCCATGATGAAGAACCAGATGCACAGCGAGATATACAAAATGGTCTTCATCCTGTGGAACCCAAANNCTGTCAATATTTATCAGTTCAGTATGAATATCCACAATCAGATTTCCAGAAGGCAGATTTTTTGTAAAGGTTGTAGGATAGTTAATGGATTGCACAAATTGAAAATCTTTTAGACATAATTTTAACTGCTCCAAATGTTCTGACTGGACATACATATCCACATCACAGACCGGCCGTATACCTAAACTCTCCCGGTAAATACTGAAAAACAAGGCAGTGCCTTTCAGCAAGATTGGTTCTATTTGTTCCTTCTGAAAAACTTTATAAAGCTCAATAAGCTCATGGAGCAGGAGTATATTATAAGAGGCTGTGGATAAATAACCTTGCCGCCACCGGGAGAGTATTTTCTCATCCATTCCTTGATGAAAACGGTGATACACCAGCCCCACCAACCCTTCCCGCCCCATAAGCTGATAAAATGAATCGTCTGACAGATATAATTTCCATTCATTCAAATCTGTGGTTGAAGGGGACAGAACATTTCTTATCAATTCAAGGGGGGCTAATTTTTTTACCACGGATGCACACGAAAAAACACGGAACTCAGAATATTCTTCTTTTGAATTCAACTTTTTCCGCTCCAAAATTAAATAACAAACCTCCCATATAAAATTAACCACAGGCAAAAAAACAAGAACATGATTAGCCACAGAGTCACAGAGGCACAGAGAAGAATAAAGCAATAATGAGTTTTACTTCAGGCTTATAATAGATTAAATTTATTTATTTTTCTTTCTTAAAGTTTTTTTCTTAATTTTAATTTATCTCTGTGTCTCTGTGACTCTGTGGCTATTTTACGGTTTTCAACTTTTTTACGAATGAACCAAAAGTTTTTATCTGTGTTAATCTGTGTCCATCTGTGGTTTCATTAAGTTTTTTGTTTATGTATAAGAAATTATCTCTTTTCTTATCAATTCAAATGCCCTGTCATCCGGAGTAAAACTGAATTCAAAACAAGGAATGGATGTTGCTATGTCTTCACATACCTTTAAGGCAGAGGCGATTCCTTCTCTGTCCCAAAAAGGCAGGAATGAGAATTTGAACAATCTTGAAACAATATCAGTGGCTGACAGCTCTCTCAGACTATTTTTTGCATCTTTTTTAAGAAAAAAAAGTCCTGACAGAGGTGCCTTTTCCGGAGAGACAATCTCTGCTGTGCCATGCCACGGTGTGCCGTAAACATAAAAACTGCCTTGTCTTTTTCTGACAGCAATCCTGTCGTCATTTAATACATGAACCCCTTTGTTCTTTTCTGCGATTTGGGACAAGGTGCTTTTGCCTGCGCCTGACTGCCCGATAAAAAGAAAGCCTTTATTTTTATATTTAAAGCCGCATGAATGAACCAAAAGCCCCTGCATCAGAGGAAGAAGGCTGATCATAAGAAGCTGGTCAATGGGATATGAAAACGGACTTTGTAAAATACCATTTTTGAGTCCCCTGACTTTAGTCAGAATGATTTTGCCTTTTTTATAATCAGGTTCTAATGCAAGGATTCGTTCAGGGCGGTTATTCTTAGGAGATAAAGAAAAATTGAAGATATGCCTGCCATCTGCCTGCTCATAATTCCATATAGTGGTGTTAAACAAGGTTTTTTTACCTGATAACCCCCCTTTAATTAAAAGGGGATTACCATTTCTTATGGTCTCCAGAACAACATCAGGCTCTCCATCTGCGGCAAATGGAGTATAATTTTTATTCAGAGAAAAACCCTTTATATTCTCTGTCGGCAGTATAGAAAAGACAATATCCGCAATTTTTAGATTTAACCCTTCTGACATATCTTTAACAAGGTTCTGTAATCTGTTGTTTGATTTCCTCTAAAGATAAATTCATCTCTTGAGTGGTTGCACGACTATCGCTGATAATTAGTATAGCTCTATCACTTGCTGTTGGCGGTCGGGCGCAGCGACTCATTAGGCTTTCTTTGTCTTTGCTCTGCGATTTTTTGGCAGCAGCGGAATTAAACAACGTAAAGCCCTATTCACAGATTCCGAGTTTGGGAAATACACACGAATATCTGGCTCTATGACAACTGCGCCCTCTTTTGATATGCAGTCCTGCAAGTGGATTTGCACTTATTCCTTCAATGGCTTTATTTATTCTTTTTGCTGTCTTATCATTAAGACCTTCATAATATTTGACTGCTTTTTTGTGAGAGAAGACTTTATACATTGCGTTTCACTTTTTCCCACGGAATAAACTCGTCAGGTTTACCATTTTTGACAGCCTTTTCTGCTTCCTCTATTTGTGCCATTAATTCTCTACTGGACAGGATTTCAAGGGTTGCTTCCATTTCTTCCTTTTCTTTGAGGTAGTCTATAAAATCAATGGCAACTTTTATTTTTTCATTTGATAGTTCATCTATCGCCTTTTTTGCCTCTCTCTTTAAAGCAGTTTGCATCTTTCACCTCCTTTGAATTAGCGTAGTGCGAAACTTTAGTTTCGCTTATAGCGAGGCTAAAGCCTCGCACTACAAAGCCTGCCGGCAGTATAGAAAAGACAATATCCGCAATCTTTAGCCTCAAATCCTCTGACATAATCTTTTTATGAGCCAATGGTACCACTGGTAGCTTTAGTGCCACCACTAACATTATTACACTTACCGGCGGCGATGATCCCACACTTACAACTTGTCAGCACTGCTTCTTCAGGCAGTAATTTTATCTCCTGAAGCTGAGGCTTTTTATAAGATTTCTTTTTGTTTGTTTCCATACCTTTTCACCTCCTTTTGTTAAAGAAAGATTACACAGATTGCAGCTCATATTCAATTGTTTCAGCGCTTAAGTCCTGTTCATGCGGCCACATTACCCCACCATATGCAACTTTGACGCGACAAAAATATTGTTGTTCTTTTAGTTCGTTAAAGACACCCTTGTCTATATATGGCAAAACATCAAATACACCTTTTTTACCATTTGACAATTCTATTCTAATCTTATAATTTTCTATCGGCTCTGCTGATATAACTTTTACCATACCGCACCTCACTTTAATGGCTCAATCTTGAACGGCTGCTGCCCTTCGACAGCCAATCGCCAGTCAGCCGCCAACTCGTCCCTGTGTATCTCAATCCATGCCTGAACCNNCCAAAACTTCTCCATCATCAATTGCAATGATTACCTCGTATTCACCATACTGTGCATGGATATGGGGACGGTGATGCTTCTTATTATCGAAGAAGAACATCAAAACAATAATACCATAAAACATAGATATTACGGGCATCTTTTCTCCATCATCGTAATTTTATCTGTGAGAGTTTCACTCTGTTTTTTGCATTTTATCCCTGAATGTTTCTATCAGGGATTGGTTTCGCACTGCATCTTTCCCCAAAATTGCCTTTGCCCTCTCATGTGCAATCTCGCATGCATATTCTACCACAGCCTCTTCATCCCCATGCTCCATCACTGACCATCCGGGACATCTGCTGCAGAAGTGTCTAACATTGCAAGTTGAACATCTGTTTTCTCGTTTAGCTTTACGGGATAATATCTCCGGGAATTGTTCCCATCCTTTGTTAAAAGGCACTTTCCTTAAATTATAATTTATATGTCTTACCATATTGCAAATCTGAAGATTCCCGCAGGAATCTATATTAAATAAATTCTGACCCGCACTACAGAAAAATAACGGATTTGGGTTTGAATCCTGTTCTGTATTCTCTTCTAAAAAAGCCTTTTTCCATTCTTTTCTTACCTCTTCATCAGCCATTTCTATATTAACGCCTTCTTCAGGCGCAACTCTTGTATAGCATGGACTTTTACCCCCATCAATCCTTGGGTTGATTGAAATATCAAACCTAAAATCTACACCAAGTTTTTTTGCAAAACTCTTCATCATAAAAATTTCATGCTTATTTTGTTCTATAAGAACAGTTTTTAATATAAATTGGATTTTTCTGTCACGAAAAAGAGAGATTGCATCCATGCATCTGTCATAATTATCAGCAGAGCCTGTAACATTTTTATAGGTCTCACGGCTCATGCCATAGAGACTGATTTCAATAAAAAACGGCTTAAAATCTTTAAGTTTATCTGCTATTTCTGATGTAATTAAAGTGCCATTGGTAAAGAGAACAATAATTAAGCCCCTTTTCTTGGCATAGGTATATATGTCCAGAAAATCTTTGCGGGTGAACGGCTCGCCGCCTGTAAATGTAAGCCATAGACAGCCGGCATCTGTTAATTCATCTATTATGCGGCAGCACTCGTCAAAACTTAATTCATTTTTTTTAGAGTTATCCTTGATATAGCAGTGGCTGCAGTTTAAGTTGCAGTGGTCTGTAACCTCTATAGAGCCGTTAAGGGGAAGCCTCTCGCTCTCTTTTTTAAAGTGCAGGTGTTTGCTAAAATTAAGGTATCTAAGTTCTGGTATTTTTGGACAGTCCATATTTTGATTCTTCAGAGATTTCTGTGGAAAATTAACCACAGAGACACTGAGGCACAGAGTCTATAAAACAAGTCTCTTAATTCCATCCTTTAATACTATATTTAATTCATGACAAAAACATTCTTCATATGCAGACTCAAGCAGTCCTGGACCAAGATGACGATGAACCTCAATGGCAGAAGCAATAATCTTATCTGTCAGCTCTTCATTATAAAATATAATTTTCTCTGTGTCTCCGTGCCTCTGTGGTTTATTCTGCATTATCTGTTTCTCTCCACACAATTCCCTGAAGAGCCCATATTTTATCTACATCACCCTTATTAAATCTCTCTTTAGCATATCATCTAAAAAAGCGGTGGTGTCTTTTCTTGCGGTTTTTTCGTCAATATCAAAGGCTGAAGTTACATCCTGAACAAGTTCATCATTTGTCTTTTCTTTTTCAAGTGATGTCCATATGTGAGAGCCGACTTCGTTTAGTGTAATTGCCCTTCCCTCATCCATATCCAGAAGTACAACCTTATCCTCAATCAATTTCCACAAAACCTCATTATTTCTTGTTAATACCTGCTGAGCCGCCATTTAATTCTCCAGAAAAGGGCAAAATAAGATGTGATAAACGCCGCTTTCAATTCGTCAAACATTCTATCATATAATCCCTTCTTGAAGTATATAAAAACAAGCCTCCATCTTAATGGAGGATGGGCAAATAATCCCAAATTGATAGCCCGCCTTGTTTCTCTCATTGCTTCATTATAATCCTCTTTTTTTATATAGGCAAGCCCAAGATATGAATGAGTCACTGGGTTGTCAGGTTTTAAAGAGAGCGCCTTTTTTAGATTTTCTATTCCATTATCTATGTTTTTATTTACGAGCTGAATATAACCGATATTTTGCAGTGCCTCTTCTTTATTTGGATTCAGCTTTAGTGCATTATTGTAATTTAAAAGCGCCTCATCCCATCTCTTTCTGATTTTATGAATATTTCCAAGTTTTATCAGAAAATCAGGATTTTGAGGGTCTAATTCAAGCATCTTCTTATATTCGTTTTCAGCCTCTTTTAATTTGTTCTTGCCTGCCTGTTTAGCAGACAGGCTTTCAAACAGATAACCTCTATTGTTATACAAGGTTCTGTAATTCGTCTTTCTCCACCACAAGAGTGTGTCATTATGGTTTTCCATTAAGAATATATTGTGGCGGGTAATCAATCCCATATTTGGGAGGTATGACAAGAAGTCTCTTTAACATTCTTCTTTAAGTAAATAAAATTTTTAAAAGGGGGATTGTTGGTGGCATCATCGGTAATTGTAAAGCCAAGTTTTTTATACAGCATTACAGCTGATATGTTTGAAGGCGAAACATATAATCTAACTTCATCTGCACCGATTTTATTCAAATAATGCAACACCTCTTTAACCAGTTTTTTCCCAAGATTCAATCTTCTGTATTTATAATGAACCTTTAAGCCTGTCATAATCCATACTGAATTTTTATCTTTCTCATGAAGGGGAGATAAATCAACATATCCAATTACCCTCTTACCTTTTTGAATAGCCCAATTTAAAACAATTCCCCCCTCATCATTGACTGCTGACTGTTCAATTATTATATTTTTTGGCTTAAGGATAACCTTTGCAAGCTTACTGTATAATCTAAGACCCTGCACCTTGCGCAGAATTTTACCCAGAATATGTCTGATATTTATGCCTCTTCTTTCAACCTCTATCACCTTGCCCAAAACCTGTTCATTGGTAATAGGGCTGTCAAAATTCAGAGATGAATCCCCTTTTGTCAATATGCCTCCACCCTCGCTTTTTTTAATAACCCTGTGAACAACAGGGGTATTTTCTTTTGAACGATAGAGTATAATATCTCCATGGGTTATCTCATCTGTAATTGGACTTACTGCAACTATGTCGCCGTTTCTTATAGACGGCAGCATGCTCAAGCCTTTTGCTTTGAATCTTATGCTATTCCCCTGTTTGAGTATTGTTTCAGCAAGGCAGGAAAAATCTTTTTTGCCGCATGAAAGGATGTTATTGACCATTTGCTACATCAATTGCCTTTATTTTTAATAACTGGCTTATAAAAGAAATAAGGTCGTCTTTGGCTGCTTCTTCTTCCACATCATATACTGCAGTTATGCCTTTTAATATCTGCTCAATATTACTCTTGCCATCTATAAGTTCCCATATCAAAGCGCCAATTTCATTTAATGTGTAGATGCAATTCAGGTCAGCCACCTGCTGTCTTATTGGCACCAATATGTATTCATCAGCAATCCTGCGATAAACCATATTGGAGTCTTTTTGATAAATGGTATTCAAATTATTCATATTATGTTTTAAGTTAGAAGTGTATATATCCTTAGACTTTCATTTCCTCAGGAATTAATA
Source organism: Nitrospinota bacterium (assembly GCA_003489165.1). Classification (GTDB taxonomy): domain Bacteria; phylum Nitrospinota; class Nitrospinia; order UBA9942; family UBA9942; genus UBA9942. The sequence continues at coordinate 8,486 of DNJG01000036.1, forward strand.
CTTCAAAAAAATTATTTTATTTTTGGGTTATATTAATCGTTATCTAAGTGAATACACTAAATCTATTTCAGTTTTTTTATGAAACCTTTTATTCCTGAGTAGATTACACAAAGCCTTTCGGACATTTTGTGCAGTTGATTGATGCCTTTCGCTATCTCTTCCTCTTCTTCGCTATACTCATGGGAAAGGATATTTCTCAGCTCCCTCATCTTAATCCACTCCTCGGCACTTTCAATTATCTTAAGTTTTTCTGACCTGTTTAACACATCTATAAATGGACTGTTTTCAATATCTTCCTGAAGGACAAGCAAAACAGTTCTTAAGAGCCTTCCGGCTGCATCTTGCAGTTTTGTAAAACGATAAGACATTTGGTCAATAAGAGATATTTCTCTATCACCTAAGATGCGATAGCCTTCTTTATTTAACGGTATTATAGTTTTTAGAGATTTTATGGCTATAGCAAGCCGCTGTAAATGCTTATCGCAAATCTTTATCCTTCCATCTAAGATTTTGATTATTTCGCTCATATTTTTACACCTGCATTTTTTGCTGATTCATAAATGGGATATATTTGCTTGCTTTCTCTTTTTTTAACCACAAGGTCTATCTTTTGTTCTCCTATTGCCTTGTGTAAGGCTGTAAGGAATTCCAGTTTTGCGTCAAATATATCCTCTATTAACGAAGACTCAATATATATATCAATATCTCCACCCCTTTTTGCATCATCCACCCGTGAGCCGAATATGTAGACTTCACAATCATTGCCAAAGTGTTTTTGAGCAAGGGTATTGATGGTTTTTATGGTATCCTGTGATAATCTCATTACATTCTTCCCATATGTCCTCTTGTTATGGAAATAATATAACGAGGAACAGGTGGTGTCAATTAAAAATCAAGACTGTGACCGGTATTTTCCCTTCCTGAAATCATACGACCTTGATTTCCAGCCCAAATTTCGATATAGAAAAGCCCGACAAATGGTTTTAAAGTCAACATCGTTAGACTTGAACGGATTTAAATCACCACATAGCACCACATGGAGGTGATGCGTGATGCTTCCCTCGGAGGCGGGCATGGATGCCAGACGAGAATGAGTGAGAGGCTAATGCTGTTGACTCATGTATCATTCTATCTCTGTTTTAGGGTTCAGCAGGAATCTTTCGGTTATCTGTTAAAGTATGCTAAAATAAAACAATGCCGGAACCATTATACGCTGTAGAAACAATAGACCTGACAAAATATTTTCATCATGGAGGTGCTAAGGCGCTTAAGAATGTAAATCTTCAAATAAGGCATGGAGAGATTGTCGCATTGTTAGGCCCAAATGGGGCAGGCAAGACAACCCTTCTTAAAATACTATCTACATTAGTTCTTCCCACAAGCGGGACAGCCTATGTAAAAGGGTATGAAATTGTCCGTTGTGAAGATGATGTAAAAAAAAGTATCGGGCTTGTTACAGGCGAAGAGCGGAGTTTCTACTGGCGACTAACAGGCAGACAGAATCTGGAGTTTTTTGCCGCTCTTTACAATCTTAAAAAAAATCAGATCAATGAAAGGCTGGATTATCTGTTTAACCTGTTTGAAATAGAAAATCCTGATAAGAGGTTTTATGAGTATTCTGCAGGAATAAAGCAGAGGTTCGGGCTCATCCGCTGTCTATTGCATGAGCCTGATGTCATCCTGATGGATGAGCCGACAAAGAGTTTAGACCCATTCTCTGCAAAAAGCTTAAGGGAATTTATAAAAGAAACGATTGTAAAAAAAACAGGGAAGACAGTTTTGTTCACCACACACAGACTGGAAGAAATCAAGGATTTTTGCGACTCTGCGGCGCTGATGTCTCAGGGGGAGATTATAGCCTGCGGAAAATTAAGTGAAGAGGATATATACAAATGTTTTTCAGAAAGGCATTCGCATTCATAAAAAGAGATTTTCTGATTGTGACGAGCTACAGATTTTCTTTTTTTATGGAGATTTTTGGAATAGTAACTACGCTGTTAACCTTTTATTTTATAGGCAGACTTTTTGAAGGGAGGATAGTGAGTCATCTTGTTCCATACGGAGGGGATTATTTCTCCTATGTCCTGCTCGGACTCACCCTCTCAAACTATATAGGGACAAGCCTTTCAGGCATTATGGGGCAGATAAACAGTGAGCAGTCAATGGGGACACTTGAGGCGCTCTTTGTTACCCCCACAAAAATATGGCATCTGCTCCTTTCAATGAATTTATGGGGTTTTGTTTATAATACTGTTGAGGGTGCTTTTTATATTCTATTTGGAATAATTTTGTTTGGAGTGGATTTAACAAATATGAATTTTTTATCATCCATGATTATATTTATTTTGACTATCATTACATTCAGCAGTTTAGGGCTGTTATCCTCAGCTTTTATAATTGTATTTAAAAGGGGAGACCCCATAAGCTGGGTTACTGGAACACTAATGGGTCTTCTGGGCGGGGTATATTTCCCTGTGAGCATCTTCCCGTCATGGCTGAAGGATATTTCACTCTTTCTGCCGGTAACCCATTCCATACAGGCAATGCAATTAGCAGTCTATAAGGGATATTCTCTGACTATGATGCTTCCTCAAATCGGTATCCTTGTCATTTTCTCGTTAATACTTGTGCCTGCGGGATTTATAAGTTTTAATTATGCGTTAAAGAAGGCAAAGAAGGACGGCAGTCTGATTCAGTATTAAATGGATAAGGGAGGTTTTATTGTCTCTGCCACAATTCGTAGCAAAGAATTTTATTATGCTTTTCGCTACCAGAGAGGTGATTATCCCGATCAGTGTGAAGTCGTTACAAAAACCAGCCGCTACAACAGATGTGGCAGGGAATAAGATTACAGTCTCAAAAATTGTTATAGTATCATACCATCCAAGGAGGGCAGATTAAAAGCAATAAAGCATGATTAAAATTCTTAAAGATTGGTTAGAAATCGGAGAAGCCAACAAGTTTCTTAACAAAAAGGGTTTACAAAAGCACTCAACCGAGAAGAATTGGGATATGTATCATCTATATACTATCCTTGAACCAATGCCAAGGGAAATAAATCTTATTGACATAGGTTGTGGCAAATTAATGACTCTCAAATTATTGTATGCAATGGGATTTAAAAATTTATATGGAATAGATTTATCAATAAGTTTAAGAAGCAGATTGAGTCAGGCAACTAGAATGTGGAGGAGACGTTCATTAAAAGCCACCTTTCATCTTTATAAATATGATATTACAAAAACAAGGTTTTCTGATCAAGCTTTCGATGTAGGAATATGTATATCAGTTTTGGAACATGGAGTTAATTTAGAAAAATTTCTTGCTGAATCGCATCGTATTCTTAAGAAAGAGGGACTGTTATTTATAACTACTGATTATTGGGAGGAAGATATTAAAGTCAATCATGATAACAAGCCTTTTGATCTTCCATGGAAGATTTTCTCTAAAAAAGATATTGAGCAATTTATTAAATTATCATATGACTATGGCTTTTCACTATATAAAGATTCATTTATTCCAGAATGTCGAGATCGGTGTGTCTTATGGAACAATCAGGAATATACATTTCTTTGCATGGTTTTAAAAAAGGGAAAAACATGAAAATATAGATTTTCAGGATTTGTTGTCTCTATACAAGACTCGTAGCCAAAAACTTTCTTGTGCTTCTCGCCTGATTATTTATCTCTTAGGATAATAATACAGTTTTTATTTTGGAGCAATATAATGAACGACGAACAGTATAAAGATAATGTTGCAAAAGTAATAAGAGGGGTTAAGGTTTTATTTGTCCGTCAAATTGCCATTCAAAGTATAAGTTTGATTGTTAATATTATTCTTGCACGCCTCTTAATGCCTGAAGATTTTGGGATTTTTGCAATAATAAATTTCTTTATCGCCTTTCTTGCAATATTTTGTGATAGTGGTCTCGGTGCTTCTCTGGTGCAAAAAAAAGAATCACTTACAGATAACGATATAGCGACAACATTTACCATTCAGTTTGTTTTATCAGTTGCTTTGACAGTTATAACATTTTTTTTGGCTGAAAATCTTACTATCATTTATAGCTCATTAACATGGAATGAAATTAAGATGATGCAGGTTTTATCCATTACACTTATTTTTACCTCATTGAGAACAATACCGATGGCTTTGCTGGAGCGTAATCTGGAGTTTGATAAAATAGCCTTTATAGAATTGTGTGAGGTAATACTTTTTCAAGGATTATGTGTGGTATTTGCTGTATTGGGGTATAAAGTATGGAGTTTTATCTTTGCACTTATTATTAAAAGCTTAACTGGCAGTGTATTATTATTCTATTTTATCAGGTGGAAACCTCGTTTTGCATTTGATAAAGAAAGTGCAAGGAGACTTTTTGGTTTTGGTATTCCTTATCTTGGAACCAATATTCTGAGTGTTATTAATGCAGCAGTTACACCATTATTTTTAGGGGCATATGCAGGTGCTGCTTCGGTCGGGTATATTACATGGGCAAGCGGACTTGCTTTAAAACCTCAACAATTACTCGAAATTGTTGCGCGCGCCACCTTCCCTTTTTATTCAAGAATTCAGGAAAACAAAGAGAATATTAAAAAATCGGTTGAGAAGACGATATTATTTTTAGGAATGATTATTTTTCCATTCATTGCAATTTGTATCCCTTTCTCAAAAAATATAATACAATTGATTTATACAGAAAAATGGATGCCGGGACTGGGTGCATTTATTATATATATATGCTCATTAATTCCCATTTTTATATTGTTAGTGCCAATAAGGGCATTTAGTGCAATGGGATATTCTAATCGTATTTTCCTTTGTAGTATTTTTACTACGGGAATATTATGGATTTCATCAATAGTATGCACAATCTATATTGGCAGTATTATCGGCATTCCTCTGTCATTTTTTATGGTGAATGTCTTAGGAGCTATTTTGATTTTTATTATTTTTAGAGATGTATTGCGATTTAATGTTTTTAGTAATATAGCCACAAGTTTTTTTGTTTCTTTGTTAATAGGATGTTTCTGCTCTCTCATAGCAGTTTATATTAACACCATTATTTCGCTTGTTATGGCAATCATAGGAGTGGGCTTCATTTATTTTTTGATTATGTATAAAATAAAAGGCGATGATATGAAATTTTTATTTTCCAATATTGTCAAGACAAAAGGCTTGCACTATAAAATATCTGAATAAAGGATTATAAAAAATATGGAAGAAATAGTTGCTCTGGATTTTACAGGAGAACGGTTAGTTATTGGCAAGGCTGATAGAAATACAGAACTGCAGCATATTCAAAGATATTATTTTGCAAAAAATCTTACGAAGGATAAGACGGTATTGGATGTAGGATGTGGAAGCGGGTATGGGACAGCAATACTCGATAAATCCGCAAAAAGTATCGTTGGCATTGATATATCTTTTAAAACGGTGCTTTTTAGTTATCAGCAAGTCAAACATACAAGAGGGAAAAGAAAATTATTTTTTGTATGTGCTGATGCGCGAAATTTACCATTTAAGGAAAATATTTTTGAGGTTATTACTGCCTTTGAGGTTATCGAACATATTGAGCAGTATAATACTTTTTTATTGGAATTAAAAAGGGTATCACAGGGTATAAGTCTCATTTCCACTCCTAATAGTCGGTTAACCTTAAAAAATAGTGAGGTCCCTTTGAACGTTTTTCATAAATTTGAATGGACATTTGAAGAATTTCAAAATGTTATCCAAAGGCATTTTTCTTTATTTGATATAATAGGCCAGTCTGGGAGAGGGTATTTTGATATACATAAAGAGGTGCGAGATGAGGATTTATTTTTTATGGCAATATGCGGGGGACGATTGGAGAAAGAATATTCTGAGGGATTATTTTTATGGTTATACATACATACATATTATTCTATGTTTTACTGGCGTAACAAAATGCGTATTCGTAATTTGTTAAAATAAAGGGAGCGTAAGATTATATTGGAATTGGAAAAGAAATTAATTTATTTCCCTCAGGTAGATATAATCATTGTTATCTATAATAGCGAGCAATATCTCAAGGGATTGTTAGAAGGACTCAACGCACTTTCATATCCTAACGATAAATACAGGGTAATCTTTGTGGATAATAGCTCTCAGGACGCATCGCTAAATATAATAGAGAATTTTGAGAAAAGATTTTCATATACTATCATAAGGAATAATGAAAATTATGGATTTGCAAAGGCTAACAATATAGGCATTAAAAATTCTAATGCACCCTTTATTGCACTTCTTAACGCTGATACTGTCCCTTATAAAGAATGGTTATCTGTTTTAGCAATTAAGATGTTACATGATGAAAAAATCGGGATATGTGAATCCAAACAGGTGCCATTAGAACTTGATAAATATTACGATGCAAATACCTTTGAAACATCATGGTGTTCCGGAGGTGGCTGTTTGATACGAAAATCTGCCCTTGATGGTGTTGGATTATTTGACGAAAATTATTTTATGTATTATGAGGATGTAGATTTGTCCTGGCGTATGTGGCTTCATGGATGGAAATGTATATATGTGCCTGATTCTGTATATACGCATTTTGGTTCAGGTAGAGAAATAAATAAAGAAAACATATCTCCGCTTCTACAATTCTATTTTACAAGAAATTCATTATTGATTACCTATATATATGGTGCATTGTTTGATGTTATTTTATTAGTGATAACGCTAATAAGTAATTTTATATATCAATGCGCCAAACAAAAAAGACTTCAACCATTATACCTGTTTGTTAAGATATGGCTGAGTTTTTTCAGATTAATCTTTCCTGCCATTAAAAAAAGATCCTCTATCAAAGGGCTTCCTTATAATCAATGGGTGGATGTCAAGAAAAAAGAATGTGGATACAAAAAAGGCAGGTATTATGTCGGAAAGGAAGCTCCTGATTATAGTGTACCCATTAGTGCTATCTATAAAGCATTTTTAGCACTTATCACAAGAAAACGCTCCATAGGTCAGATTGTCAATTATTGGCTGTATAAACGGTCTAAATTTGATAGTGAAACTGTAAATTATAAACCGATACGGTTAGGCATTTTTGCATCCTTTAACTGCAATTTAAGTTGTGATATGTGCTTGACCCATTCTAAAAAAATAAAAAATAATCCATACAAATATCAAGGTTCAAAGGAAATGGATTTTGAGACATTTAAGAAAATTATAAAAAAATTTCCTCATACTACCTTATTGTCTTTTATTGGCAATGGAGAGCCTCTTTTGTGTAAAGATTTATTTAAGATGATGGAGTATGGTCATAGGCATAAAATGAGCATTTCCCTTTTTACCAACGGTGTATTAATAGATAAATTTGCAGAAAAGATTGTTTCATCACCTATTGATGAGATTAATATCAGTGTTAATGCCCATAATAGAAAAAATTATTCTAAAATTACAGGAATATCGGAATTGACTTTTGATAAAATAGTCAATAATGTTGAATCCCTTGTAAAAGAAAGGAATATAAAAAAACTAAAATTAACCATATCGCTTTCTTTCATTATTACACATAATAACTATAAAGAAATACCAGAAATTATACAATTTTCTGAAAATTTAGGAGTTGATTGCATAAGCTTGAATAACATTATACCCAGTGATGTCCCCGGGTTAAAAAAAGAAGAAGCTGCCTTGAATAATCGTACTGAAATTATTGATTATTTAAAAAATCTCAAAGTACAATCCGGGAAAATGAGGGTTACTTTGCCAAATTTGCTTGATGGCAATTTAAATAACCGGTTGTGTCGTGATTTTTATACGAGTATGAGTATTGATGGTGATGGTAATATTGGCGGCTGTGAGCGAATAATGCTGAATACTACAAATAACGGCAAATTCTGGGATAAAGATGTTTTTAATAATGAGCATTTTAGAGAGTTACGAAGGATATTTACACAAAACACGATGTCATTACCTGATGCATGTCAATACTGTTATAATAATACAACATTAGTGGGAGGAGAGTTATAAGTTACTGAATGTGGACTTATTGATTAGTAATGAAAATTAGTATAGTTATTCCTACACATAATAGAGAAGAAAAATTAAAAATATTGTTGAAATCTTTAGATGCACAAAAGACAAGCGTAGATTTTGAGATGGTGGTAGTTATAGATAATCTTACCGAGACTTTATCATCAGATTTTTTAAAGAGCTTCTCTCGTCCAATCCATACTATTAATATTGAAAATAGCGGTCCCGGCATTGCAAGAAATAAGGGGGCTGAAATTGCAGCAGGAGAAATTATAGCATTTATAGATGATGATTGTTTGCCTGTAGGGAATTGGATTGAAGAAATATATCAATTTTTAGAAAAACATCCGGAAGTTGAGATTTTACATGGTTCTATTGTGAGTCAATTGGCAAGTATGCCTCCCTTTATCCATTCCTTTCAATTCACGGATGAGCCAAAAACAACAAATTTAATTATAAAGAAAGATTTTTTTATACGAAGCGGTGGTTTTGACCCTGTTCTTAGTTATTGGTCTGAAGAAAAGGAATTTTTTGAGCGTGCCAGAAAACATAAGGCAGTCATTGGATATTCAGAAGATATCAAGATTGAGCATCCTCCAGCAGTAAGGAGATTTAATTTATTTCAAAGTTTTATTTCCATTAAAGAATGGGTGTTGAATGACTATGTTATTCAAAAACATCCTCAGATTTATCATAAGAAAAGATTTAGAAAAATATGTTTGCAAGCAATACCAAAAGTATTAATAATTCTTGCTATTTTGTTCATACCGATAGATTTTATCTTACGATTAGTTGTAATAGAAGTGATTTTCTTTTTGGTTAGTTTTATTAAGACAATGGCGATAGTAAATAAATCATCTAAAATTGCTTTGAATGTACCATTTATTGATATACTTCAATATTCTTTGGTAGGATGGCTGAGTAATTTCATAAGTATTATAACTTTCATTCTTTCAAAAATTCATAAAAAACCACTGATATCTAATGAAAAGGGTATATTTAGAAGATAGTTGGCCTGAAAGCTGGAAATACTCTTATAAATATGACCTGCTGGAAGTATATGGGGATACCAGTAATATAGGGTATACTTATGCCTATATAAATCGTAAGAAACAGGTACTTCAATTATTACAATCTGTTGTGCCTACAGGTGCAAAGATCCTTGATGTTGCTGCTGCACAGGGTAATTTTTCTCTTGCAATGGCAGAAAAGGGATATAAGGTAACATGGAATGATTTAAGAGAGGATTTGGCTGGATATGTAAAACTGAAATGCGAATTTGATGATATTATTTATGCATCGGGCAATATTGTTGACCTGAAATTTAAAGAACCTTTTGATTGTGTATTGATTGCTGAAATTATTGAGCATGTTGCCCATCCTGACGAATTTCTCAAAAATATAGCAAATTTAGTAAAACCGGGAGGTTATATCATCATGACCACACCAAATGGTGAATATATACGCAATAATCTACCAAGATTCTCTAAGTGTATAAACCCCGGCATATATGAAGACTTACAGTTTAAACCAGATTCAGATGGACATATTTTCCTGCTCTATTGCGACGAGATATGCACGATAGCCAGCGAGGCAAAATTGGTAATTCGTAAAATACGCTATTTCACTAATCCTTTAACTAATGGGCATATGAAGACAGGGTTATTATTGAAAATTATACCTAAATTTATTGTTGACCTTCTTGAATCATTTACCCAACTTTTGCCGCAGATATTACAGAGAAAGATTCATACTCATATGATAGTCCTCTTTGAAAGGCATTAATGTCAAATGTTAGAACGAAACAAAAGAGGTTTTATAAATATTCTACGATGATGAAAAAAACATGAAAATAATTATTATATCTCCTGCATTTCCGCCTAATAGGGATGGAGTGGGAGATTATACTTTTGTGCTTGCTGATGGTCTTGCTGATAAAAATGAAGTAATAATAGTCACTTCAAAATTAAAGGGTGTAAAATCAGAAAGCAAAAATAAATTTCATGTCATAAGAGAAATAGATAAATGGGGAGGGCTTGACCTTTTTCATATCCTATCAATTTGTAAGAATTTTTCTCCTGAATTAGTTATTATTCAATATGTATCTTTTATGTATGGAAGGGGAGGGATTAACCTTACCTTTCCATTGTTATCAGTCTTACTTAGAATACGCTACAGTGTTTTTACAATGCTACACGAACTCTTCACACCTTTTGGATTTTCTATAAAAACATTTCTAATGTCTCTTATTCAGAGATTAATGCTTTTCTTTTTGATTATTGGGAGCGATAGGATTGGTGTTTCAATTAAGGTTTGGGAGAGGGTGCTGAAAAGGTTTTTTTTCTGGAGAAAAGGGGATTTCAGATGGATTCCTATACCCTCCAATATTAAAATATCTACAAAGACCAATATTCCAGAGAAACTTTCGAGATTTAATAAAAAGCCATTACTCGCGTTTTTTGGCTCTCTCCATATTACGAAGATAATGGAATTTTTGACAGCTTCGCTGGATGCCCTTGTTAAAAAGGGCTATGATGCGGGTTTAATAGTAATCGGGCAGGATGAAAATGAAATATCTGCTTATATAAAGGAGCTACCTGATTATTTACGAGAAAGGATTTTTTGCACGGGTTACTGCAGTAGTGAAGATGTATCACAATACCTTTCAATTACAGATATATTTTTACTTCCACTTATAGATGGGGTTTCTTCAAGACGTACATCATTAATGGCGGCGCTTAAGCATGGATTGCCGGTTGTTACAACGAAAGGTTTTTTGACAGATGATATTTTTCTGCAGGAAAATTTTACACTGCTTTCGCCATCAACAGATAAAGCTCTCTTTGCGGCAAATGTAGTTAGAGTGGCAGAGGATGAAAAATTGAGAGATGCCACAGGAAAAAAGGGAAGAGAGGCTTATGAAAAATATTTCTCAGAGAAACTAATGATAGAGAGGTATCTTGACCATGCCTTTAGCATGAAAAAATGAAAAAACCTATTAAAGTATTATATATATCTCCTGTTGCCGAGAGAAGAGGGGCAGAGAGGGTTCTTTATAATCTTGTCAAATTTCACAACAGGGATGTTTGTGAACCTTTTGTGTTTTTCTTGAAAGATGGACCTTTTGTAAAGGAAATCCTTAAATTGGGTATCCCTGTTTATGTTTATGATGCAGGACGGTTAAGGTATATATGGAAATATTTACAGGCAGTTCATAAGATAATCAGCTTTATTAAGGATAAGGAAATTGATATTGTGCATGGAAATTCCAGCATGGGTTATATTTATGGCGGGTTGGCTGCATTGATTGCTAAGCGGCGAAGAGTATGGTTTCAACATACATGCTCCCGAAAATTTGATATGATTGATAAAATTGCAACTATGATTCCTTCCGACTATATAATTGCCAATTCTTTTTACACTGCCTCGCTTCAAAAGAGAATCTCTCCAGACCGTAAAAATGTTATCGTTATTTATCCCGGGATAGACCTTTCAGAATTTAATCCCGATACAGCCAAAGGTAAAGAGATAAGAGATATGCTTGACATAAAACCTGCGGAGAAGGTAGT
>DNJG01000056.1 GCA_003489165.1 Nitrospinota bacterium
AGTATTGTATCTTTAACTCTTAAATTTGTCCCCATTACTTCAAGTGCTGCCACCCTTCCACCACCAATCTTTGGAAGAAGCCTCTGGCACACTATCCATCTTACTGTATCAGCCAGTCTTATTCTTATCTGTTTTTCCTCATCTTTATCAAACATACCAAGGATCCTGTTTATTGTCTGTCCTGCATCTACTGTGTGGAGTGTGCTCATAACCAGATGCCCTGTCTCTGCAGCAGATAGTCCTATTTCTACTGTTTCTCTGTCTCTCATCTCACCGACAAGTATAATCTTTGGAGCCTGTCTTAATGCCGCCCTCAATCCTGTAGCAAAAGAATCAAAATCATTGCCAAGTTCTCTTTGATTGAATGTTGCCTTTTTATGAGGATGAACAAACTCTACAGGGTCTTCTAATGTTACAACGTGGACAGATTTTGAATTGTTTACTTTATCAAGCAGTGCAGCGAGAGAAGTAGATTTCCCGCTGCCGGTAGCACCGGTTACCAGAATAATGCCGTTTTTCTCTTCTGCCATCTTATGAAACGCAGAGGGAAGTTTTAAGTCCTCAATGGTCGGGATACGAGTCTCAAGTTTTCTCAGAACAATGGAATAGTGCCCCCTCTGGGAAAATATATTTACCCTGAATCTTGCCTTTCCTGTCAGAAAATAGGATGAGTCGCATGATCCTTCTTTGATAAGGATTTCGCTGAGTCTTCTGTCCTGATTTATTAAATTTAGTGCAAATATCTCAGTTTGAAAGGGGGTAAGCTTTTCAAGAGGAGGCTGAATTGGAACGGGTGTCAATTGCCCTGATGATTCTACCTGAAGTGGTTTATCTACTGTAATATTCAAATCAGACACATTGCCATGAGTCTCAAGCATTGTGGTCAATATATAATCTATCTCAGGCTTTCGCATAAAACACCTCCCTAAAAAGTAAGCAATAGGCAGTAAGGAGTAAGCAGTTAAAACTCCCTATGTCTTCTGCATACTGCATACTGCCTACTTTCTTTTAAAAGTCTTCCGGTGGCTTTTTGAGAAACTGGACAAATCTCTGTTTCTCTATGCATTTATCATAGGCATCTTCTGCACCAATCCATCCCTTGTTTAATAGATCAAGTATAGCATCATCAAGCGATTGCATTCCATATTTTTTACCTGTTTGAATAGCTGAAGGAATCTGAAATGTCTTTTCTTCCCTTATTAAGTTTCCAACTGCAGGTGTGACAACCAATATTTCTAATGCTGCACATCTCCCTTTTTTATCAACCCTCTTAAAGAGATTCTGGGCAACAACACCTTTTAGTGACTCTGATAGAGTTGTCCTTATTTGTGCCTGCTGGCTTGAGGGGAAGACATCTATGACCCTGTCCACAGTTTTTGCGGCACTCTGTGTATGAAGTGTGCCAAATACAAGATGGCCTGTTGATGCCGCCATTAATGCCAGTTCTATAGTCTCTAAATCTCTCATTTCACCTACAAGTACTATATCAGGGTCTTCTCTTAACGCACCCCTTAATGCAGAGGCAAAAGACTTAGTATGTAAACCTATTTCTCTGTGATTTACAATACACCCCTGACTCTTGTGGACAAATTCTATCGGATCCTCAACTGTGATGATATGGTCTTTTCTATTCTTATTGGCAAAATCCATCATTGCAGCCAATGTTGTAGATTTACCACTGCCTGTAGGGCCTGTAACCAATACCAACCCTTTATGAAGCATAGCGAATTTTTTTACAACAGGCGGTAATCCTAACTGGTCAGCAGTTAGAACATCGCTTGGTATCTGTCTGAAGACTGCAGCCACACCATATTTCTGCTGAAAGAAGTTTGCCCTGTATCTTGCTAATCCCGGTATCTCATAGCCAAAGTCTATATCTCCCGTTTCCTCAAATCTTTTTACTTTATCTTCAGGTGCTATTTCATAGAGCATTGCCTTAAGCTCATCATTATCAAGGGTCTTAAATTTTACCCTTTCCATCTCGCCATGGATTCTCAATATGGGCTGTTGTCCGGATACAAGATGCAAATCAGATGCACCTTGTTCAGCCATTAACTTAAAAAAAGCATCAATCTTTGCCATAATAAACCTCCAAATGAGTTGATGAGTTGGTGAGTTAAGGAGTTGAAGAGTTAAGGGCTAAACATATAAACTCATAAACTCATCAATTTACTAACTTTTTAGTTCTTTCATTAGCGTCTTTCTCACAATCTCAACAGGCATTTCATGCCCTGTCCATATTTTGAAAGAGAGGCTCCCCTGATAGATGAGCATACCAAGTCCGTTTAAAATTCTTGCCCCCCTCAATAAAGCCTCTTTTAAAAGATTAGTTTCAATAGGCTTATAAACTATATCACATACCAGATGTTTATTTGTTATGTAATTATACGGAAATAAGGGGTTGTCGTTATCTTTCATTCCTATAGATGTTGTATTTATGATTATATCCGCCTCTCTAAAATATTCAACTAATAAACTATCGTTTAAAGCTATTGCCTTAACTTTAGGCTTTCGGGGCACCCATCCACTGGATGGGTCGTGAACTTTAAGCTTTGTATATTCTGCCAGTTTCTTGCCTCTCCCTACTGTCCTATTGGCTATTATCACACTATTGGCCTTCTCCAGAGCCATTTGAATTGCTATAGCCCTTGCAGAACCGCCAGCACCTAATATTAGTATATTTTTTCCCTTAACATCTTCCTTTGCATCTATCTTGAGAGATTTTAAAAATCCCAAACCATCGGTGTTATATCCTTTAATTTTATCATCCTCAAGTTTGATAGTATTAACAGCACCGATAAATTTGGCATTATCATCCATAGTTTCCAAATAAGGAATTACTGATTCTTTGTGAGGTATTGTTACATTTATTCCTTTTATTCCAAGCCCTTTTAATCCTCCTATTGCAAGGGCTATATTTTCTTTTTTTACCTCAAATGGCAGATAGATATAATCAAGCCCAATATGTTTTATAGCTGTATTGTGAATTAATGGAGAGAGTGTATGTCCGATGGGGTAACCGATTATTCCAAGAATATTTGTCATTAGAAAATTATAAAAGCAACTGCAGATTTCGCAGATTGCCGCAGATTTTTAATAAGTGTTAGTTTTTAGTGTCAGTATCAGTTAAGGAAGTTATTACTAACACTAATCACTGACACTAACACAGTTATTATCTGTGGATTAATTAGATTTTTGTTTTTTTTAATTTTTTTATTATTCCAGCCAAAAGTATATCTAATTTTTTAATATTCTTTTCTGATTCTTTCACGACATTTTTATGAGAGAGATGAACGCCTGCCTTATTTGTAATCAGGGATATCCCAAATACTTTTAAATTGAGAGCCCTTGCCATAATTACCTCAGGGATAGTGGACATACATACTGCATCAGCACCTAACCGTTTTAATATCTTAATTTCTGCAGGTGTTTCATAGATAGGTCCCTGTATTGCTGCAAGAACACCTGTTTTTGCCATTATTCCTGATTTTGATGCAGTTTTTTCTCCTAACGATATATACTGCTTATAGTAGGCATCTTTCATATTTATAAAGGGTTCAAATTCTGAATCAATAAGTCCATTCTGGGCTTGGTTTAGCAATGGATTTGTCCCCATTAAATTTATATGGTCTTTTATAATCATAAAGTCGCCTGTCTTAAATTTTGGATTTATACCTCCTGCTGCATTTGTTACAAACAAGCATTTAATCCCCAGTTGTTTAAGAACCCTTACTGGAAATGTTACAACACTCATTGAGTGTCCTTCGTAGAAGTGAAACCTGCCTTGCATTACTGCCACAGGTAAATTGCTTATCTTGCCTATTACAAGTCTTCCAGTATGTCCTTTTACGCCTGTCTTAACGAAATAAGGTATTTTGTTATACGGAATTGTTCTCTTATTCTCAACATTCTCTGCAAAATCTCCCAATCCCGAACCAAGAATTATCCCAATAATAGGTCTTACATCTGCCTGTTTTTTTATAAAGTTTGCTGCCTTCTTTGCCCTTTCAATTTGGACATTTTTAATCATTGTCTCGTTAGTATATGGTTTTTTAAGACATTGCTTCTTGTTGTCGGGAGTGATATTTTTATCCCATCAAGCATTACATCTGTTCCTGTGGTGTTTCCTGTAGTCAGAGAGAATTTTTCCTTTGCCGTAAAAATCATTTTTTCATTCGGTTGCAATATAGCCTCTCTAGTTTCAGAATCATCAATCACTATGCTGAACCATACTGTTTCCAATGCGGTAAGTGTCAGCTTTAGCGGTTCCTGTTTTTTTTCAACTGACTCATCAGATTTTGCAATATTTTCATTAGGTATCGCTGGTATTGTTTTAACTGTTTCTTCTGTATGCTGGTCTGTAATAGGTTTTTGTTCAATTTCATCTATTGCCTTCTCGGTTTGAACTAAAGGTAATTCTTCTTTGGGTTCACTATTTTCTTTTGGCTGTTCCTCAATAGCTGTTTTTAATTCTGGCAATTCATTTAAAATAGGTTTTGCAATATTTTTTGAACCATTTTTATAGTAGAAGATACCTCCTAAGGTTATTAGTATTAAGGCTATTATGGAAGTTAATGCAATTATAGATGTGTTATTAAATTTAATCGGCGGGCTTATCTCTTTCTTTGTTTCAGGTTTTTCATCTGCCTTTCTAATGTTGGTATATATAGAGATGACCTCGTTTGGGTCAATACCGACGCATTTTGCATATGCCCTCAAAAAACCCTTTACGAAAACTTCTGAAGGGAGATTTTTAAAGTCATCATTTTCTAACGCATGGATGAATCGGCTGCTGATACGGGTGATACTAGCTATCTCCTCAATAGTTACGCCCCTAAGCTCCCTTTCCTTTTTTAAATATTCTCCGAGAGATTTCATTATAATAAAAGGATTCAAGTGGTCAAGGATTCAAGGGTTAAGTATTTTTTACTAATCCCTAATCCCTATCTTTTTACTTATTTCTTGTAGTAAAAGGTTTTTTACATCTGCAATTGTTCCATTAATCCTACATCCGGCTGCCTTTGCATGACCTCCTCCGCCGAATATAGCAGCAATATTATTAACATTTATGTTATTATTTTTTGACCTTAAAGATACCTTAACCCTGCCTTTCTCGGTTTCTTGTAAAAATGCAACGACCTTAATATTTTCAATTGAAAGAGGGTAGTTGACAAACCCCTCAGTATCTACCTTAGAACCATCCTCGCTTTTTAGATATTTATTATCAAAATGGACAAATGCCATCCTGCCATTCATGTTAATATCTAAGGAATCTAATAATATGCCAAGCCCTTTTAGTGTCTCGATTGAATTTGTATGATATAACCACTCGGCAATAAAAGAAATCCTCGCACCTGCCTCTGATAATTTTGCAGCAACCTCAAATGCCCTTGTAGTTGTATTAGAAAATCTGAATCTGCCTGTATCAATAACTAAACCTGTATATATATACTCAGCCACATCTTTATCCAGCGGCATGCCAAATAAGTTTATTAAATCATAGATTATCTCTGTGCATGAACATGCTTTTAAATCTATAAAATTAATATCTCCAAAATTGGAATTGCTCTCATGATGGTCAATATTAATAACCTTTATGTCTTTTGGGAGGAGTTTGTTTACCTTTTCCAGTCGTTCTAAATTTGGGACATCAACTGTAAGGAGGTTTTTAATATTGAAGCCTATTTTAAGATACTCTGAATAAATAGTTATTTTTTCAAAATCAGCAAGATATTTGAATTTTTCTGAAGGTGTGCTGTCAACAACAATTATATATCTTTTATTTAATTTATTTAAAAGCCATTTTATTGCCAGCATACCTCCTATTGCATCACCATCAGGATTTATGTGCGATGATATTAGAAAATCATCCCCTGCTTTAATAATCTTTTTTAATTCTTCAGAAATCATAAAAATAAGTGTTTTGGGGGAATTATATATCAAAATTACTTTTAGTCAAATGATTTTTATCCATGAACTAATTTATTGACAGTATATTTTTCAGTAGTGTAGACTCCTTTTATGACCTTTCAAGAGATAATCTTAACACTGGAAAATTACTGGGCAAAACAGGGTTGTCTTATAATGCAGCCCTATGATACGGAGGTAGGGGCGGGGACATTTCATCCTGCCACATTTTTGAGGGTATTGGGACCAGAGCCGTGGAATGCTTCCTATGTGGAGCCGTCCAGAAGGCCTACAGACGGAAGATATGGGGATAATCCCAACAGACTTCAGCATTATTACCAGTATCAGGTAATAATGAAGCCGTCTCCGGAAGATATTCAAAATATATACTTAAAGAGCCTCTCTGCCATTGGGATTAATCCCAGAGAGCATGATATTCGCTTTGTTGAGGATGACTGGGAGTCCCCGACACTAGGAGCATGGGGTCTGGGATGGGAAGTATGGCTTGACGGTATGGAGATAACTCAGTTTACATATTTTCAGCAGGCTGGCGGCATAGATTTAAAACCAGTCTCTGTAGAATTAACTTACGGTCTTGAAAGGATTGCCATGTATCTTCAGAATGTGGACAATGTCTATGATTTAGTATGGAATAATGGCGTCAAATATAGAGAAGTTCATCACAGGGATGAGGTAGAGTTTTCAAAATACAATTTTGAAATAGCAGATGTTGCAATGTTTTTCAAGTTATTTGAGATGTATGAATCAGAGTGTAAGAGGCTTATTGAAAATAAACTTGTTCTGCCTGCCTACGATTTCTGTCTCAAATGCTCCCATACATTCAATATGCTTGATGCAAGGGGTGCAATAAGTGTAACAGAGAGAACAGGCTATATCGCCCGTGTCCGAAACCTTGCCCGCAGGTGTGCTGAGGGATATCTTATGATGCGTGAGGGAATGGGGTATCCATTGTTAAAAGGAAAATGATGGTGTAATCTTTATTCTGGATTTGTAAGTTCTTCAAGAGAAAAGGCTCTAACAATTTTTTTGTGTACAGTTTTGCTAAAATGACATCTTTCAATGCAGGCAGATATATTACATCATTGAGGGCATAATCAATTACATTTTCAGATACGGGCATGTTCTTCCAATTATGTTTCTGATATTTATAGCGGACCTCAGTACAATTAAACAGCCCTTGTTTAATCTGCAATCAAGATGAATAGGCATAATCGTTGTAAGCCAGCAGTGAAAGGATGGTTGAAATTCTTACGCGTTTGATGAATATTTTCGGCAGTATTTTGAAAATAAATTTTGACCTTTTGAAGTTGCTTGAAAAAAGAAGAGTACAAAGCCTGAAAGCAAACAGCAGCCGGTATTTGAATTTAATGGGGTCTACCTCGTTTGAATGCTTCCAGAAGTCGGTGTCCCAATAATATGTAAGGTTTTTATAAATGGATTCAAACGAATAAACTTCCCTGATCACCCGCTTGTGCCCTTCCAGCAGTTCCTCAGGAGTCATAAGATGAGGAGAAAAAACAACACTTTTTGCATCGTATTTGTCCCAGTTTTTATGGAGAATCCGGCCCTCTTGTTCGAGACGTTTAAAAAGCTTCGTACCTGGAAACGGTGTCAGGATGTTGATCAGAGGCATCAGCAGGTGTGTATCTTCGATAAATGCTATCAGTTCGTCAAATGAAAACTGCGTGTCGAAATCATATCCAAGAATAAATGATCCGTGTACCATTATACCGTGCGACTGGATTTTTTTAATTGCATCATGATAGTCGTGTTTAAGATTGATCCCCTTGTCCATGCTGGACAGATTTTTCCTGGATACTGACTCAAATCCTATTAAAATAGCGCCGCACCCGCTGTATTTCATTAATCTGAGAAGTTCATCATCCTTTGATATATTAATTGATGCCTGACAGGACCAGTTGAGGTTATAATCCTTTAATGCCAGGAATAACTCTCTGGCAAATTTTTTGTTTGCTATTATATTGTCGTCGGCAAAGAATATTGACCTCTTCTTGTATGTGGCGCATGTCCCCACAACGTCTTTTATTTCATTCAATACATGTTCAATTGCCCTGTTCCTGATCTTCTGTCCGTCAAATGCGTGAACTGAACAGAATTCACAATGAAATGGACAGCCTTTTGTAGTTTGAACAATATCTGAAAAATATCTGTCTTTCGATAGAGATGCCCTTCCAGGAATTGGGAAAGCCGTTAAATCAGCCTTTTTCTCCGCTTTATAAATCTTTTTAAGACCGCCATTGCCTGCATCAAGCAAGAGATTTTGCCATACTTCCTCCGCTTCGCCGACCACTATGGAATCACAGTGCTGAAGGGCCTCTTCACTGCACATTGAAGGATGTATTCCTCCCAAAACTGTCTTTACGCCTCTCTGCCGGAACGATTCCGATATCTTGTATGCCCTTTTTGCAAACATGGTCCTTACGCTGATGCCGGCTATATCCGCACCCCAGTTATAGTTGATATCTTCAATGTTTTCATCAAACACCCTTATCTCATGTTCCGGTGGAGTAAGAGAGACTAACATGGGAATAGCCAGAAGGTAGGAAAAATATTTTTTTGAGAGTAAAAATTCAGAGAAGAATTTATAATCGTAAAAACTTTTTTCGGTATCAGAACTGTTTTTGGGAATAATAAAAGCAATTTTCATAATTAATCAAAAAAGTTTAACATATGTTATTAACAAAAAAACGGGAGCAATTGCTCCCTAACACGCCTCTGAATTATACTGTATTCGTTTGTTTATTTACCATATTGTTTATTCAGAAGTCTTTAGCGAGAAGTGTGCCAAAATTAAAACCACAGTGGATTTAATTGAGATGAGTGATAAAATGAGATAAATTGTGGCTAATTATTTTAATCCAGTCTGTAGCTTATATCTAC
>DNJG01000012.1 GCA_003489165.1 Nitrospinota bacterium
TTGAGTTAAAGTTAAAGAAGGAGGAATGAGATGCAGAAAACAGAAAACAGAAGACAGAAAAAGATAGTAGGCAGTAAGCAATATGCAGTAGGCAGCAAAACTACTTCCTATCTGTTGTTTACTGCTTACTGTTTATTGCTTACTGCTTACTTTTTTTCTGGATGTGCCACCTCAAAGACAGAAAGCAAAAAACTTGATAATGCCGCATCCTCCCTAAAGGTTGAAGAGAAGGCTGATCAATCAAAAAGGGAAAAGGCTGCCCTTACAAAGGTTTATGCAGAGCCATCGGCTGATATGGTTCAGCTTACAATCGAGACAACAGACCCTCTTCAATATACCGCATTTAAGCTAAATGACCCTTCAAGATTGATTATTGATTTGTCCAATGTTGGGTTAGGTGATATAAAAAGCCCGATTAAGGTTGAAAGAGGGGTTGTAGGAGCGGTTGCATTACACTATTTTGAACAGAGCAATACTACAAGGGTTGAGATTGGATTAAGTGCCCCCATCTCCCATGAAATATCAAAACCTGTATCAAACAAAATAATAGTCTCTATAAAAAATAAATCTACTGAAGAGGACAATGAGACAACTGTTGCATCAGGAAAAATAATCACTGTAAATTCTATTGACGTTCAAAGGCTATCAGATGGCAAGACAAGAATAATTGTAAAAACCGACAGCGTAGAACCAAAATTTACCTTGATAAAGAAAGAGGATTTAAAGAGGCTCTCCATGGATGTGGAAGATGCCCGGATATTGCCTCAGGGACAGAAGGCATTAGATACAACTCAGGTATCAACCTTTGTAAAAAAGGTAAGCTCATTTCAGCATAAAGATAAACCACAACCTATTGTAAGGATAGTTGCAGAACTTACAGAAATTTCTTCTTACAATATTTCTCGTAATGGGACAGATATAGTATTGGATATAGAACCTCCTGGAGTTGCTTCAAAGAAGATAGAGGCAAAACAATCAGTTTCAGCAGAGGCGAAGATAAACGATGTTTCTTTAGAGGGGGGGAAGAAATATAATGGCAGGAAGATATCTCTGGATTTTCAGGATGCAGATATAACTAATATACTAAGGCTTATAGCTGAAGTCAGTGAGTTAAATGTAATAACCTCAGAAGATGTTAAGGGAAAGGTTACCATGAGGCTAATCAACATTCCATGGGAACAAGCACTGGATGTAATATTAAAAACGAATAAACTTGATATGATAAGAGAGGGGAGCATTATAAGGATCGCACCTGCTGTAAAAATAGCGGAAGAAAAAAAGGCATTTAATGAGGCTAAAAAGGCAGCTATAGAGGGTAAGGTGGTTGAAGAAGAGACAGAAGAGCTGATTACTGAGATATTCTCCATAAGCTATGCAAAGGCAGGAGATTTAACAAAAAATCTTGAAAAAATAAAAAGCAAGAGGGGTGATATTACCATAGATGAAAGGACAAACACTCTTATAGTCAAGGATATAGCAAAAAAAGTAACAGAGATGAAGTCCCTCGTTGAGAAACTGGATAAGAGGACACCTCAGGTGCTTATAGAGGCGAGAATTGTAGAGGTAAACAAAAACTTTTCAAAGGAACTTGGAATAGAGTGGGGTGGAAAATTTAACCTTGCATCAGATGTTAATTTCCCAAATACAGTAGCCGTTACAGGAAGTTCAGTAGGAACAAGTGCGGTCAGTCTCCCCGCTGCTGCCGGCTTGGGGAGTGGAGGTGCAATAAGCGCCACACTTGGAAGCGTAACAGGTGCTACCCAGCTTGACCTCCGTTTATCGGCATTGGAAGCTACAGGAAAGGCAAGGATACTTTCAACTCCAAAGATAACCACTTCTGACAACAAGGAGGCTGTAATTGAGAGCGGGAGAAGCATACCTTATGCTACTGTATCCCAGTCAGGGACACAGATTCAGTTTATAGATGCTACTATAAGTCTGACAGTAACACCTCATATAACACCCGATAATTTTGTATCTATGAAGATAGTAGCCACAAAAAATGAGGCAGATTTTGCAAATCAGGTTCAGGGGACACCGAGTATAATAAAAAAGAAGGCAAATACGGAGGTGTTAATAAGAGATGGAGAGACAACCGTTATTGGCGGCCTTTACAAAACTACAAAACAGGAGAATGTTGCGGGGGTTCCATGGCTCATGAAGATACCCATAATCGGCTGGTTATTTAAAAAGAAGTCGGATAGGGATGACGGCGAAGAACTCCTGATATTTATTACGCCGAAGATAATAAGGTCATAATGGAGGTAGTAAATGTAGGTCTTGGGGAGAGGAGTTATTCAATCTATATTGATAAAGGACTCCTCCTTGAATGCGGAAATAGACTAAAAAATATTAAAACAGGCAGGAAGATAGTTGTTATTACAAATCCTTTAATAAACAAGCTTTACGGTGATGCATTAAAAAAATCTTTGACAGGTGCAGGTTTTAATGTAAATTTTGTTGAAATACCCGATGGTGAAGAATATAAGACAATAAAGACTGCTACTGGGATTTATGACAGACTCATAGATATAAAGATGGAAAGGGAATCCCCGCTCATCGCCTTTGGCGGCGGGGTTATAGGCGATATAGCAGGATTTGTTGCGGCAACATACTTAAGAGGGGTTCCATATATACAGATTCCAACAACCCTGCTTGCACAGGTGGATAGCAGTATTGGTGGAAAGACAGCAGTAAATCATCCGAGGGGGAAGAACCTAATCGGAGCATTTTATCAGCCTAAGGCGGTT
>DNJG01000013.1 GCA_003489165.1 Nitrospinota bacterium
AGATTTTGCAAATCAGGTTCAGGGAACACCGAGTATAATAAAAAAGAAGGCAAATACGGAGGTGTTAATAAGAGATGGGGAGACAACCGTTATCGGCGGCCTTTACAAAACTACAAAACAGGAGAATGTTGCGGGGGTTCCATGGCTCATGAAGATACCCATAATCGGCTGGTTATTTAAAAAGAAGTCGGATAGGGATGACGGCGAAGAACTCCTGATATTTATTACGCCGAAGATAATAAGGTCATAATGGAGGTAGTAAATGTAGGTCTTGGGGAGAGGAGTTATTCAATCTATATTGATAAAGGACTCCTCCTTGAATGCGGAAATAGACTAAAAAATATTAAAACAGGCAGGAAGATAGTTGTTATTACAAATCCTTTAATAAACAAGCTTTACGGTGATGCATTAAAAAATTCTTTGACAGGTGCAGGTTTTAATGTAAATTTTGTTGAAATACCCGATGGTGAAGAATATAAGACAATAAAGACTGCTGCTGGGATTTATGACAGACTCATAGATATAAAGATGGAAAGGGAATCCCCGCTCATTGCCTTTGGCGGCGGGGTTATAGGCGATATAGCAGGATTTGTTGCGGCAACATACTTAAGAGGGGTTCCATATATACAGATTCCAACAACCCTGCTTGCACAGGTGGATAGCAGTATTGGTGGAAAGACAGCAGTAAATCATCCGAGGGGGAAGAACCTAATCGGGGCATTTTATCAGCCTAAGGCGGTTTTTATTGATATAGATACACTTAAGACTCTGCCAAAAGAGGAAATTTTATGCGGGGTAGCAGAGATTATAAAATATGGTATTATCAAAGATGAAGGTTTCTTTGAATATCTGGAAGGCAACATAAAAAGATTGATTAACCTTGATGAAGATATACTCATATATTCAATAAAAAGGGCATGCGAGATTAAGGCATATGTGGTGGCAAAAGATGAGAGAGAGAGTGGTTTAAGGGCAATATTAAATTTTGGACATACCATTGGGCATGCAGTTGAATCACTGACAGATTATAAGAGATACAGGCATGGCGAGGCTGTGGCAATCGGCATGGTATATGCCGTAAAGATGTCATTGGAATCGGGATTATGCAGTAATAAAGATTATGAGAGAGTGGTTAATCTAATTAAGAATGCAGGTTTGCCAGCTGTAATTGCCGATTTAGATGTTAGCAATATAATAAATTCACTTTCTTTAGATAAGAAGGTAAAGGAAGAAAAGATTAGATTTATTTTGATGAAAGAAATAGGTTCTGTTGAAATTCGGAGTGATATAGCCCAAGGATTAATCAAAAAGGTATTAATGAATTAAAGGAGTGTAAGTAAGAGAAAATGATGACACTAAAAACTGACACTAAAACTGTGTGGAGGGAGTGATGAGGATGAAAATAGTATGGCCACTAATTTTTCTCATTACTATATGTATTGCTGGAATAGGCTGTGATTCAAGTAAGGCAAATAAGATTACAGGGCCAGTCAGTTTTGGCAGTCCAGCATATGAGGGAAATGCCATGGATATATGGAGTGATAAGAGTAAGATTGGTGTTGGCGATACTGCAACTATAACTACAAAGATTTATAATACTGACGGTTCTGTTTTGAGTGGATATGGTGTATCAGGTGTTACAGGGACATCTGCAATTATAAATGTAGCATATTCAATAAATACACATGGCACACTTTCCGCATCATCTTCGTCGGCGACATTAACAGGCTCAACTACAACTACAGGCCCGATTACTGCAGGGGCATATTATTTTTATATCACCCTTACAGGTGCAACAAGAGGGACCGCTGCAATTACTGCCAACCATTTTGAGATGCAAAAGACCATCTATGTTGACATAGAGTAAAACCTTTTTTAGCCACCTGATGAAATCAAATAATAAAAACATTGCAGTATTTATAGATAGGGATGGGACTATCAGTGAGGAGGTTGGGTATTTAAACAATATAGACAGACTTAAACTTATTAAAGGGACATCTAATGCGATTAAGCTCCTTAATAAAAATGGGTTAAAGGCAGTGGTTATTACGAATCAGGCAGGTGTGGCAAGGGGGTATTTTCCTGAAGAGCTTATACACAAGGCACATGAAAGACTAAAAAAACTCCTCTCAAAATCAGGCGCCTATCTGGATGNNTGCCCCCATCATCCTGACGGGAAAAATAAGAAATACAGGAAAATTTGTGATTGCAGAAAGCCAAATCCGGGCATGATAGAGACAGCAGCAGATGAACTCAATGTAGATATAAGCAGGTCATATGTAATTGGTGATAAGTTAAGCGATGTTGCACTTGCCCACAATGTTGGTGCAAAAGGGATTCTGGTGCTTACGGGCTATGGGAAAGGGGAACTTGAATACTTGAGTGATGGGATTAAGAAACCTGATTGTGTTGCAGATGACCTGTATGATGCTGTTAAATGGATTTTAGAGAATATAAAAAATGGACAAAAATAGATTTAAAAATATCTTAAAGAAGTTTTCAAAACAGAAGGTAATGGTGATTGGCGATATAGTTGCTGATGAATATATCCTCGGTATGACCTCCCGCGTGTCAAGAGAAGCCCCTGTTCTTATACTTAAATATGATTCCCAGACTGTCCTGCCGGGATGCGGTGCAAATGCCGTAAATAATATCCATTCTCTTGGAGGGACGGTGTTCCCGGTCGGCATTGTAGGAGATGATGATATGGGAAGAAAACTCATTGCCCTTTTGAAAGAAAAGGGAATAGATACAGAGGGGATTATATCAGATGAGGGGCGATTAACCCCCACAAAGACAAGAATCCTTGCAGGAGGCTCTAATACTACCAAACAGCAGGTAATAAGAATAGACAGAGAGAATAGCAATAGAGCAAACAAAAAAATAGAAGAAAGACTATTAAAAATTTTTAATGGGATGTCAAAGATGATGGATGCTATCCTCGTTTCAGATTATGGGCTAGGGACCATTTCTGAAAAAATTTTGAATAGTATAAACAGGCTGGCAAAAAGTGGTAAAAATGTAATCACTGTTGATTCACGCTTTAATATTCTAAAATATCGGCACATAACAGCGGCCACACCAAATACTGAGGAAGTAGAATTTGCACTAAATACAACATTAAATGGAAATAATATAAACAAATATGGCAGAAAGATTCTAAGCCAGATTAAGAGTGACGGGCTTTTAATAACAAGGGGTAAGGAAGGTATGACCCTTTTTGAGAAGGATGGCAAAATTACAGATATAGATGTTTATGGGACTGATCAGGTGGCAGATGTGACAGGTGCTGGGGATACAGTTATAAGTGCATTTACTCTCGCACTATGTTCAGATGCCTCAATGAAGGAGGCGGCTAGAGTTGCGAATTATGCAGGGGGCATTGTAGTTATGAAGAGTGGAACCGCCACAGTAACGATTGAAGAGATTAAAAACGCCATAGAGAGTGAAACACTGGCATTAATAACTAACACTTACCATGAATAAGCTAAAAAAAATAAATAACCTTAAAGTCATTGTTGAAAAAGAAAGAAAAAAGGGGAGAAAGGTTGTGTTTGCAAACGGTTGTTTTGATATCCTTCATGTGGGGCATATAAGGTATCTGAAAGAGGCAAAAGAATTGGGTGATATGCTCATAGTGGCAATAAACAGTGATTCCTCTGCAAAAAAACTCAAAGGGAATGGAAGACCTGTAACACCTGAAAATGAAAGGGCTGAAATCGTAGCCGCTATTGAGTATGTTGATTATGTAACGATCTTTAATGAACCAGACGTTTCAAGTCTCCTTTTGACTTTAAAGCCTGATATTCATGCAAAGGGGACAGATTACACTGAAAATAGTGTCCCGGAGGTTGATACTGTTAGGGCATACGGTGGAAGTGTGGCAATTACAGGGGACAAAAAAGAGAGGTCATCCACTAATTTAATATCAAATATTAAAAGTCAAATATCAAAATTGAGGAATGAATTTTAAAGATTTAATTTCTTCGCGTCTTTGCGTTTTTGCGGTAAATCTTATATGGAACGGATTTTGATTGTAAAGTTGAGCTCCATTGGTGATGTTGTTCATGCCCTTCCTGTCCTCAGAACCATCAGACATAACCTCCCTAATTCATATATCGCATGGATTGTTGAAGATAAGGCAAGGGAAATACTGGAGGGGAACAAAGATATTGATAAAATTATCACTATAAATACTAAACAATGGCGTAAGGTTCTAAACAGGAAGACAATTAAGGAATTATTGGATGTCATAAATATACTCAGAAAAGAGAGATTTGATACCGCAATAGATCTTCAGGGACTTATCAAGAGCGGTGTCATTTCATATTTGAGCAGGGCAAAGACCAGAATTGGGTTTGATTCAGAAAATTGCAGGGAATTTTTAAATATCTTGTTCACCAATAAAAAAGTCTCTCCAAAGAAGGAGGCTATTCATATAGTTGATAAAAATTTAAGCCTCCTCAAACTTTTTGATTTTAAAGAAATTAAAAGAGAATTTTTTATAAGCACATCACT
>DNJG01000107.1:0-1148 GCA_003489165.1 Nitrospinota bacterium
TTCCTGTGGATTATCCCTTTTGAGACGACCTTATCAATTAAAGATTTTGCCTTTGAAAGTGAATCTAATGCCTCTTCCTTTTTTCCGATGTTGGCTGCTGCAACAACTTTCTTTACCGCAGTCTTAACAGCAGACTTATAAAAGGTATTTCTCTCGGCTATTTTTAAACTCTGTCTTGCCCTTTTTACTGCTGATTTATGCCTTTTTGATTTAAGTTTCTTTGCCAATTTATTTACCTCCTGAATAGAACGTTAAAATTGCTGTAGTTTTTAAAAGTATCATATAGAAATAGTTTATGTCAAATAAAATTATTTATTCAAAAGGGGTGAGTCTTGTGTTTGTCCGTATTCAATATAGAACTCAAAGAGGGTGGAACAGATTACCAATATCAGCGGTCCCAAGATAATGCCAATAAAACCAAATGATGAGAGACCGCCAAATACTCCGACTATAGTAATAAATAGGGGTGTTCTGGATTGGCCACTTATAAAAATCGGCCGTATCATATTGTCAATTGTGCCGACGACTAAAAGGCACCAGAGTCCCAATGCAATTGCATGACCTGTATTCCCCGACAAAAATAAATAGCCAACCACAGGAACCCATATTATCGTTGTTCCTATGATAGGTACTATAGAAAAAATGGCAGTGGCAGCACCTAATAAGACTGGAGAATTAATACCTGAAACTGCATAGCCAATCCCAGCAAGTGTCCCCTGAGCAAGGCATGTAAGGAGTATCCCATAGAGGACGGCATAAATCATCTGGTGAAATTTACTGCGGAGTATATCTATCTGACCTTTTTCAAGTGGGATTATTTCTATTATGCGATGTCCCCATTTTGCACCATCCTTAAACAGGAAAAACATGGCAATTATCATAAATACAAACTTTATCATAAAAATAAGGATATTTTTAATTGCCTCACCTGAATATTCTATAACAAGCTCTGCAATCCGTTTACTCAACGAAAGCATGACAGTCTTTGTGGTAGTTCCGAAATGCGAGAGAAAGTAATTCATATTCTGCCAGACAGTTTTGCCGAGGGGATAACTTTTTAAGAATTCAAGAGGTGGGTATATGCCTTTTTCAAACCATTCCTGAAAGATATTATAAGCTTGTATAGCCTCAATGGAAAGCATCTCTAC
>DNJG01000107.1:1338-2625 GCA_003489165.1 Nitrospinota bacterium
AGGTTTTAATTAATGGAACAGAAAAGCCTTGAGTATTTTAAAGAAGAGCTCTTAAAACAGAAACAGGATATTCTTTCTGATGCCACAAAGACTATGAATGAAAATCTTGTTGTTGCGGGGGAAGAATTGCCAGATAGTATTGATAGGTCATCAATAGAGACAGACCGAAACTTTACACTAAGATTGAGGGACAGGGAGCGAAAATTGTTAAAAAAAATTGATGAAGCACTTTCAAAGATTGGAAATAAAACCTTTGGTATATGTGAAGAGTGTGGTGAGGATATAGGTGTAAACAGGTTAAAAGTTCGTCCGGTTGCTACACTTTGTATTGCCTGCAAAGAGGAGCAGGAGAAAAAAGAAAAAAGATGATGAGTTAGGCCACCATGAATAAGAGAACCAGCGAAATAACAGTGTCAAAGATTCAGCGAGTCAAAGAATCAAAGTTAAAAGTTTTTTACCCCCAGTTAAATTTATGTCATGGCAGCTTTATGAAAAAGCTAGAGGTCTTTTATCGGAAGAATTTGGTGGCATTAAAAAATCTTTTGGTGGAAAGATAACAATTGCCCTATGTTATCCAAATACCTATCAGATTGGCATGTCCAATCTCGGTTTTCAAAAGATATATTACCTCCTTAACCAGCATGATGATGTCCTTTGTGAGAGGGTATTCCTTCCTTTCCCTAAAGATGAATTCAGTTTTAAAAAAAAGAACATTCCATTATTTTCTCTTGAATCCCAGACCCCTGTCCATAATTTTGATATCCTATGCTTATCTGTTACATTTGAAGCAGATTATATAAATATACTTAAAATTCTTAACCTTTCTCATATACCGCTAAAGTGTAAGGATAGAAGCGAGAAGCACCCGTTTGTTTTGATGGGTGGAATATGTGCTACATTCAATCCTGAGCCATTATCAGATTTTATTGACATTTTTTTTATTGGAGAAGGGGATGAGGCAATAGATGAATTTGTCGATGCAGTGCGATGCTTCAGCCTCGCCATTAATAAGGGCAAGGATGGGTTTTATAAGAGGCTATCCACTATTGATGGTATCTATATACCATCTGCGTATGATGTGACTTACAAAGATTCAGGTGCAATTGAAATGGTATTGCCGAAGAACGGCTTTCCACAGAAGATTAAAAGGAGGTGGGTAAAGGACTTGAATAAGACCCCTACTTCTTCTAAAATAATAACATCAAATACAGTATTTGGTGATATGTTTCTGATTGAGGTTGAAAGGGGGTGCGGAAAACACTGCAGATTCTGCCTTGCCGGATATAG
>DNJG01000165.1:0-901 GCA_003489165.1 Nitrospinota bacterium
CCTGATGTCTCCTGTGCAAACTGTCCTACCCTGGCACTCCCCCCCAATCCCGATTCATATGAGTTGCACATTAATCTATCAAATTCATTACCCCACGGATATATCCTTCCATCTGTCCCCCTCGCAGCCTTTTCCCACTCTTCCTCGGTTGGGAGTCTCTTTCCTGCAGATTTGCAGTATTCATTTGACTTATCCCATTTTAAGTTTACTACAGGGTGTCTTGCCCTGTCTGATGGAAAACTATGGTTTGGGTCAAATTTTTTATAGTCAGCATTTGTTACCTCATGGATGTCTATATAGAATGGTGGAAGGTTAAATTTCTTCTTAGGTTTTTCGTCTAAATACCACTTCATTTTACTCCCGGAGTTTTTGATTACATTTTCTATTTCTGTAGTATCACTCCCCATTATAAACTCACCGGCAGGTATCAAAACCATCCCTTCAGGAACTGAAGGCTGAAGACTGAAGGCTGAAGGCTGAAGAGCCATAAACACTATAAGAAAAACAGGTATAGATAAATATTTAAAATTTCTTTTCATTAGGTGGTTTTTCTCTTTTTCAAAAAATCAGTTACACCATTCAAAATTAGATATAATACACCTGACCATACAAAGACAAGGGCAATGAAAAGAGCTATATCACTTATCGGATAGCCACCCCTTGTAATCTGATACCATTTTCCATGTATTCTCTGAAGCGGGGTAAGCATTGACTCTTTTCCAAACCGCTTAAAAAAGTATCCCTCAATCTCATCTTTACCTGCACCTGCCATCAGCCTTTTTCCTATCATATCCTTCCATTCCATTCCGCAGCTCATATGACAGTCTTCAAGAACCATGGGGCATTCACACGGGCAGGCAATGTTATGGGATATGCCCATCACAGTATCCGCAGCAGCAGA
>DNJG01000165.1:1074-1278 GCA_003489165.1 Nitrospinota bacterium
ATCATCTTTAGCATATTTAATCTTAAATCTTACATCCTGCCCCTCTTTTATGTCCTTGAAAGTGTAGTTATAATAATTTAAATCCTTCTTATTGACCTTGGTCATTGGCTCTGGTGAAAGCTTAAATTCTGTTGACCTCAGTGGCTCCTGAATGCTTACCTCAAGTGTATCTATTGGGTATATCATTTTTATATCATATTCAAA
>DNJG01000165.1:1412-7034 GCA_003489165.1 Nitrospinota bacterium
GGTCATCAGCATAAGAATAAGAAGCAATGAGCAATGAGCAATGAGCAATGAGCAGTAAAAAATATAAAAAAACTCTGACCGCTCTCTTCTGTCCTCTGTCTTCTGTCTTCTGTCCTCTGTCTTCAGTGTTCATGTAATAACCACCCCACAAGATAACTTTTATATATGGTCATCCAGTTTGCCAGTATAAGGATTGACATGGTGATAAGTAATCCGCCGCTGATACGCTGGATGACAATTCTAATATTTTTAAAGACATCAATAGAGAGAGATTTTGAGATTGCAATTCCTACAATGCTAAATGCAGTGGAGATGCCGAGGGAATAGAAACTGAGCATCCATATTCCGTTATTTATTGTTTCGGATGATTTGGTCAGGGTGTAGATAGATGTCAAGGTCGGTGTTACGCATGGTTGATAAGCCATTGCAAAGGAAAATCCGATTAAAAGCCCGCCAAATCTTCTATACCATTTCCCTTTGTCTTCAGCTATGCGGAATAATCCGATAAAGTAAAGACCCATTAACAATAGGATTACACCGCCAAATTGATTCAAGATAGTTAAATATCCAAAAATTACATTACTGATAGATGTAGCAGAGGCGCCCAAAATTATATAACCTGCCATAAATCCTATAAGACACAATATGCCCCCTGTAATTATAGATAATAAGGCATCTGTCCATTTTCTATCTCCGGTTTCCATCATTGTCAGTCCTGTGATATAGGCTAAGAAAAATGGTGTCACCTGAAAGAGACAGAAAAACCAGATGGAGAAGAAGTTATGCATGCCGCCTATATATGCTTCAAATATATTCATAAAAGTCAGAAGTCAGAAGTCAGAAGACAGAAGTCAGAAGACAGATTTTCTGTTCTCTGTCCTCTATCATCTGTCATCTGATTTTTTCTATCCTCTCTGAGACTTCTTCATATTTTTTGATTTTACCGACAAAGATAGAATCTATCTTTGCTTCTTTATTTATAAAAATCGTAGTTGGAGTCGTTGTCACTCCATAACTCCTTGCAATCTCCTGTTTCAAGTCAAATCCTGCAGGGAATTTGAGTTTATGCTTTTCTAAAAAGTTAGACAGGTCTGTTTCATTATCCTGAATACCTATGCCTATTAAGTCAACTCCGCTAAATTCTTCATAAGCCTGTTTCAGAAATTGTGCAGATGCGTTTGAGCATGGACACCAGTTTGCATAGAAAAACATTACCAGAGGTTTGCCATCGGCACTTAATCCCTGGTGATGGTGCATATGGTCAGGGGAAAAGTTAAATATTGTTCCGTTAACCAATTTTAGGGAAAAATTTGGGGCTTTATCTCCTGTCCTGAGGGGTGTTATTGGAGGGGTATAATTTAATATCCCCCTTAAAACAAGGGCAACAGCAACAAGGATTATAATTTTGTTTATCTGAAATGATTCACTTATTGATGCCCCTCTTTCAATGGAGGTGTCCACTTTCTGTTCCAAGTCCTTCAGGCTGGTATGTTCCTTTAACTTTAGTTCCGCTCTTTCTAAGGGCATATTCTATCTTCCTTTTTTCTATTGGTGTATTATAGAGGTCAATCAAGACCTTGTTATTACCAATCAGTTTTAATAAGTCATCTTTTCTAAAATCCCCTTCCCAGTTTCCAACCAATGCATTCCATGTCTGAGCTATAGCAGATGCCTGATAATCTGTAATATCTGAAAAATTCTTGTGAGGCTCCCTTGCCTTGTATTCTTCAAGAAACTTTCTCATATGAGGGACTACTGTAATAAAAGGAGGTCCGCACCTGTGGCAGTATTTTAAGATTCTTTCTGTGTCATGGCACTGGGTGCATTTTTCTAAAGCCAATGCCTTTGCATCGTCAGGGGAGTATTCTATATATCCCCTTGCCTTTATCTCGTCGGTTATCTTCTTGCCGATACTATTGGGAACAGCTATCACCAGCGTAAACCCTGTTAGGATTACGACAAATATGCCTATAAAAATTATAATCCTCTTTTTCATAATACCCCCCTTCAAATCTAACTTATTGTTTATTATAATAACTATTATAACAGAATGATAGAAGAATTTAACAGTTTATTTACCCCGCACATAATTATATGTGCGGGGTTGTTTGAGGGAAGGAGGGAAAAAGACTAATTAACTCGTTTAAATATTTAAACAAATAATTATTTGTTTTTATTCCCAAAGATGTTATTTTTCTTATATATTAAATTTGGTATGTAGTTTGCTTTTCTTTAAAAGGAGAAAAAGATGGATGAGGATATGAATAAAATTACTATTATAGATGATGATGAGTCTATCTGTAAGACATTGGAGTTGCATCTAAAGAGAAACGGATACGATGTCAGTTTTGCACATACAGGTAGTGAGGGGATAAATATGGTAACTGAGAATGAACCCCAGATCATCATACTTGATATAAGGCTTCCTGATACAGATGGGATTGAGGTCTTAAGGCAGCTTAAATCTGTAGACAAGAATAAATATATTATTATGATTACAGCATTTCAGGATATGGAGACTACAATAAGGGCTATGCAGGAAGGGGCTTTTGAGTATATCCATAAGCCTATAAGCATAGATGAATTGGACAGGGCGGTAGATAATGCAGTTAGGAGCCTTAGGATACTCACGGGAGAAAGGGAGGAGACCATAAAGATACCGAAGATGAATGTTGGCGAGGGGAAGATAATTGGAAAGAGCAAGGTAATGAAAGAGATATTCAAGACAATCGGTGTCGTCTCTCAGAGCAGAACAACTGTATTGATTGAAGGGGAAAGCGGTACAGGGAAGGAGTTAATAGCAAAGGCCATACATTTTAATAGTCCTTATAAAGGGTATCCGTTTATATCCATAAATTGTTCTGCCCTTGTAGAGACACTCCTTGAGAGTGAACTCTTTGGTCATGAAAAGGGGGCGTTTACAGGGGCTTTATATCGTAAAGATGGGAAATTTACACTTGCTAATAACGGGACGCTTTTCATGGATGAGATTGGAGAGATGAGTCTGAATCTTCAGACAAAACTTCTAAGGGTCTTACAGGAGAGGGAATTTGAGAGGGTGGGGGGCAAGGAGAAGATAAAGACAAATGTGAGGGTCATAACAGCTACAAATAAAAAACTTGATAATCTGGTGAAACAGGGGAAGTTCAGGGAAGACCTTTATTACAGGCTGAAGGTGGTAACTATTGATGTCCCCCCGTTGAGAGAGAGAAAGGAAGACATACCGTTGCTTGTGGAATATATGATTAACAAGGTGAATAATGACCTCAGCAGAAATGTCAGGAAGATATCCAATAAGGCACTTGAACTTTTAGTAAATCATCAGTGGGTTGGAAATGTCAGGGAGCTTGAAAATGTAATTACAAGGGCTATTCTTCTTTCAAGGGAGGACAGGCTCGGTGAAGAGCATTTTACCCTGTTTTTAAAGGGGGATGCAGGCAAATCTTCGGAACAAAAATTGGTGGCAGATGCTAATGGAGTGCGTGGGCATGAAATAAAAGATGATTCGTTAAATGACATTGAGAAGATACACATAGCGAAGGTGTTGAATTTTACAAACTGGCATAAGGGGAAGGCTTGTGAAATTCTTGGAATAACAAGGCCAAGATTGGAGAGGAAGATAAGGAAATATGACATTAAATCAGCGGAAAAAATATCAGAAAAAATAACTTGACTTTTATTTTGAGTGTGGATAGTATTACCACTCATTGGCAGGGATATAAAATTTTACTAATAACAAATTTCAAAAGGCGGGATAGATTTAAAACACCGTCAAAGCATTGAACATTTCGTTTGAATGAAATATGCTATATAAACAAAATGTTCAAGCAAAAAGATGTTCTGCGGTCTTGTAATTAAGTATAATGATTGATTTTTCAAATAGAAAAATGGTTTTAATGTTAGGTATTATGGTATAGGTATTGCACTTAATCTTGTTTTGTTGAAATATACAAAATTAAGATTGTCATAAAATAAAAATTCAAATAGAAAGGAGGTGAAGTTGTTTTAGTTGTAAAAAGGTTGAATGTTGTAAGCTTAATTAGGTTGGGGGAAATTATTTGAGAGGAGGATAAAAAATATGGGCAAAGGGAAATGGATAATGTTGTTAATAGCAATTTTTACAATCAGCGTCTCTGTGGAAACTTCTATATCCACAAAGGCATTCGCAGCTAAGATATCAAAAGAAGAGTTGGAAAAGGCTAAGAAAGAGGGAGATTCGGCAGATTTGGAGAAGGCGAGAGAACAGTATGGTAGGGAAGCTGCTGAAGGTAATGTGGAGTCGCAGGAATATAAAACGGGTGTAAAGGGTTCCGGTAAGTCTGCTTATGGTGTTGTTGGTTTTGATTATCTTACTGGTATTGGAAAGCAGGGGTCAACTGTTGAAGGCACAGAACAGGCAAAGAATAACCCATTGGTAAAACAGATTAATAATAGATGGGAAACAAAATGGAAGGCAAAGGGTGCAGGAGACAGTAAGTCTGGCTGGGCAAAAGAGACAGGTGTTACAGAGGCATGGAACAGGAAGTTTGAGGGAGCATCAAAATTGGGTGGTGATTACAACGCATGGGTAAATCAGTGGAATTCACCAACAAGACCGGAAACAGCAACAGGAGAGACACTTGTAAAAGGTGCTGACCCTTCACAGGGTGCACACTGGTTCAGTTTTTACTGCGTGCACTGTCATGGCTGGAATGGAAAGGGTGATGGACCTACAGCAGCAGTATTAGACCCAAGGCCAAGAAACCAGACAAATGGAAAATACATGAACCATATCAGCAACCTTGAGATGTTCGCAGTTATAAAGGGCGGTGGTCCTGCAAGGAACCTCTCAGAGGCAATGCCTGCATGGGGTAATGTCATGCAAGATCAGGATATCTGGAATGTAGTTGCATTCATGCGTGCCATTGCAAAGCCGGGATTTGATGCAAAATCAGAAGAGAATAATGTTACTGCAGCCAATGCAAATGACAGCTCTGAATTTAAAGACCTGAATGAACAGCTTGAGCTTGAAGGCACAATGGGTGGAAGAGGCGCTGGAATGACTGGTGGATATTCTACTCCTGGTGGGGGCAGGGCAGCGAGTAAACTTGTAGGTGTAAAGACAAAGAGCAGTGCAAAGGATACTTCAGCGGCAACCGGAGATGATGAGTTAGAGCATAGAACATCAGTGAAGTAATAAGTTTGGATTAAATAAAAGTAACGACCACTTGAATACATACAAAAGGGTTCAGGTGGTCGTTCTTTTTTTGTTTGTACCTATTGACATAAGTTAAGAATATATATTATAGTAAATTCAATACCCAGTTTATGGGTATTTTTTATTTTTAAATAGGAAATTATAAAATTAACCACAGGTAAACACAGATGAACACTGATAGAATAAAGAAAAAAAGTTTTTATCTGTGTTAATCTGTGTCCATCTGTGGTTTCATTAGGTCTTTGTTCTTATATGATAGAAGTAGAAAATCTTACAAAAAAATATGGCAATGCGAGAGGTATTGATGATGTCACCTTTACTGTAGAGAAGGGTGAAATCCTTGGATTCCTTGGCCCTAATGGTGCAGGCAAGACAACAACCATGAGGATTATTACCTGTTTTATGCCTGCTACAAGCGGAAAGGC
>DNJG01000165.1:7112-10171 GCA_003489165.1 Nitrospinota bacterium
ATAAATGACCCTGAGGTTCTTATCCTTGATGAACCGACTATAGGACTTGACCCAAAGCAGATTATAGAAATCAGGAGTCTTATAAAGGGGCTTGGCGGCAGAAGAACTGTCATATTAAGCACACATATACTTCCCGAAGTAAGTATGACCTGTCAGAGGGTCATAATAATAAATGAGGGGAGGCTGGTGGCAGTAGATACACCGCAAAATCTTACTGCCCAGCTTCAGAGGTCACAGCAGTTTATAGTCAGGATTGGTGGTCCGGAAAAAGAGGTCTTGTCGGAGGTGGGAAAAATAAATTCTGTATCAAGGGTTGCAGTTAAAGAGAGCGAGTCAAATGGGATTAATTCCTATCTGGTAGAATTTAAAAAAGATTCGGATGGTGGCAAGGATATACCGCCTGTGATTGTAAGGAAAAATTGGGCATTATACGAGATGCGTCCCATAGGGATGAGTCTTGAGGATATATTCATTAAGCTTGTAACAGAGGAGAAAATACATTAAAAGATGAGAAATTTTTTTCTTATATTTCAAAAAGAGTTTCGTTCCTATTTTAATTCA
The DNA here is from genome assembly GCA_003489165.1 of Nitrospinota bacterium. Lineage (GTDB taxonomy): Bacteria > Nitrospinota > Nitrospinia > UBA9942 > UBA9942 > UBA9942. The sequence goes on from DNJG01000165.1 coordinate 7,674, forward strand.
CCCATCGCATTTGTCGTTATTACCATATTCCTTATAATCTCGGGGTATTTTTTCTATAATATCTTTGCCACATTCAGCACTATAAGTTTTCAGGCGATGACTAATGCCATGTTAGCCCGCCAGTATGGCCAATTGAATATAACAGAAATGGTTGTCAGGCCCTTCTTTGCCAATATAAGCCTCTTCATGCTCATAATGCTTCCAATGCTTACAATGAGGATATTTTCTGAAGAGAAGAAGAGTGGAACGATAGAACTCCTTCTGACATATCCTGTAAAAGACTCTGAGGTTATACTCGGCAAGTTTGCCGGTTGTATGGGGATATTTACCATAATGATTCTCCTTACTCTGCCATGTATGTTTCTCATAGAATTGTTTGGTGAGCCTGAGCTGGGTGTTGTTGTAAGCGGATATGTGGGGCTATTCTGTATGGGTGCAGCCTTTATCTCCCTTGGAATATTTGCATCCTCCATAACAGAGAATCAGATTGTTGCCGCTGTTGTATCATTTGGTTTCCTGCTTATATTTTTCATGATGGGCTATTCAGCTGGTTTTGCCAGCGAATCTATTGGAGACATTTTGAAATATTTGTCATTCATGCCTCATATGTATAATAGTTTTGCAAAAGGTGTCCTTGATACAGAAGATATTATGTATTATGCGCTGTTCACCCTCTTTTGTATTTTCTTAAACATGAGGTCATTGGAATCAAAGAGGTGGAGAGGATAAAGCAGTAAGGAGTAAGGAGTAGGGAGTAAGCAGTAAAAAAACTGCCTACTGCCTACTTAAGAATTATGAAAACGATAACTTACATACTTGGTATTTTAGGTTTTGCGCTGGTTTTTGCCGGCGGTATTATATATGCTATTCAGTCAGTCCTTAGCATTACTGCCGCTATTTTTCTATGGGTGGGGCTTCTGCTCATCCTATTCTTTCTCTATGTAAATTTCTCTGATATAAGAGACCTGCTTTTAAAGAGGTCAACCCGTTACGGGGCTAATATGGCTGTTGTTATAGTAATATTTTTGGCTGTGGTTGTCCTTCTTGGTTTTATGTCAGTGAATCATAAAAAGAGGGTTGACCTTACAAAGACCGGCCGTTATACCCTGTCAGAGCAGACAATAAAAATTTTAAAATCTCTTAAAAAAGATGTGAAGGTAGTGGCTTTTTACAGGAGTGAGGAAGAGACCTATCATGCCATGCTCAGGCAGAATGCAGAAGACCTGCTTCAGGAGTATTCATATCATACACCTAAATTTACATATAAATTTATAGACCCTGACAGAAGCCCCGGCCTTGCAACTAAATATGGTGTTTCGGAATATCGTATAATGCTTCTTATGTCAGGAGGGAAGCAGGAAAAGATAGGATTTGAGAGTGAGGAGAAGGTTACAAATGCCCTTATTAAGGTAACAAGGGACGAGGTTAAGACAATATATTTTGCAAAAGGGCATGGGGAAAATGATATCTCAAGTATTCAGAAGCTGGGCTATAAGGCGGCGAAGGATGCTATAGAAAAGGAGAATTATCTCGTAAAGGAACTGCTCCTTATGAATGAGGAGAGGGTGCCGTCGGATGCGTCAGTTGTCATAGTATCGGGACCAAAGAGAGATTTTTTGCAGGATGAGTTAGACAAGCTGAAAAAATATGTAGAAAATGGCGGGAGCCTGTTGGTTATGGTTGACCCGGGACATCCGCTTACAGTAAAGAACTTTCTTGAAGGATACGGATTTAAGGTGGGAGACGATGTAATATTTGATACGCAGAGCCGTGTATATGGTGCTAATGAATTAACCCCTGTTGTATATCAATATGACAAAGACCATCCATTGACATCAGAATTTAATCTTGCAACATATTTTTATCTCATAAATACTGTGGATATTGAGAAGGATAAGAAAAAAGGGCAATATCAGCTTGCCATGACAGGTCCAAACAGCTGGGCTGAAAAGGATTTGAAAAAATGGAGTGAGAGCGGCGAGGCAGCCTTTGATGAAGGTAAGGAGAAGAGAGGGCCTCTGTCCATTGCCGCTGTGAAGACCATCTCTGTTAAGGGTGCTACAGAGCCGGGAGTTGAAGAGAGCGGAAAGCTTAAGGAAGGGAGATTTCAATTCGGAAAGATAATAGCTTTTGGTGATTCTGATTTTGCAAACAATACAAATATTAATCTTGCAGGCAATGGAGAGCTTTTTTTAAACACTATTGGATGGCTTGCCGAAGAGGCTGACCTTATATCCATAAGAAAAAGAGATGCCAAAACCACACCTGTAACCCTCACAGTTGCACAGGGAAGGGCAATTTTCTGGATACCTGTAATTGTTATACCTTCTCTGGTGCTTATCTCAGGCATTGGTATATACAGCAGAAGAAGATGGATGAGATAACCAACAGTAAGCAGTATGCAGTAAGGAGTAAGCAGAAAAAACAAGTTGCCTACTGCCTACTGTGGACTGCCTACTGCTTGCTATTATGAGATACTTCAAAAAAACATTTCTCTG
>DNJG01000104.1 GCA_003489165.1 Nitrospinota bacterium
TATTGCTGTGTAGTCTAAATAATAAGGTGCTACGGCTAACACATCAGATATAAATGTGTTATCCACCCATGACTGGATTTTCTTTAATCTAAAAAGAAAATTGCTGATGTCCTCAACTGAAGGGGTGCATGTANNAAGATAATGTGCCACTATGAGGAGATTTAAATCAGGCGGCAATTTATAGGCAGGGTGTCCCCAGTAGGCATTGGCAAATGGCCCAAGCTGTCCGCTGTCAACAAATGTCTTAATCTTTGCCTGAACATTTTTCAAAGATTGTTCAGTCGGTTTTGCAGAGAGGGCGCTGACGACATCCACATAGTCAAGCCCAGTAAGGTGATAGAACCACAGGATGTGGGAATGGAGGAATTGAGAGCCTTCTACAAGATTTCTGATAATCCTGGCATTATCGGGGGGCCTAATCTTATATGAATCTTCTATACACATGGCTGATGTGTGGGCATGAGAGGTCGGGCATACGCCGCATATCCTCTGGGTTAAAAGCCATGCGTCCCTCGGGTCCCTGTCTTTCAATATAATTTCAAAGCCCCTGAAGAGTGAGCCTGAAGTCCATGCATTTTTCACCTTGCCATCTTCCACCTCAATTTCAATTCCAAGATGTCCCTCTATCCTTGGAATAGGGTCAATAACTATTCTCTTACCCATTACCCTCACCCCCCTTTCTTAAAATTCCGCTTTAGCGGAATTTAAAATCGCAGATTCATCCTGAAATACTGCGTTATCGTCAATTTTGCTCCTCACCGTATTGTCATCATATACGGTTGCGTCGCAAAATTGCCTCTCGCCTTGTCTTTCAGGCGACTTTGCGATTTTACCCAAAATCCTAAATCGAATTTTGGGATTTCTCTTTTTCTTCATCTTTTTTGATACGCCCTTTCATTGCAGATGCCGCAAGATGGATTCCGATGCCGGCTGCAGTGGCAACACCAAGTGCCGCCCCTATCTTATCCGCTGTGGTTTCCACTCCCTTAAATACAGGTATTGATATTCCAGGGAGTACAGCCCTCATCGGGCTGAAGGCATCGGGCCAGCCAGGCTCTGTGCATCCTGTACATCCATACCCTGACTGGACACACCAGCTTATCTTGTCATTCCAGCGGATGAGGGGGCAGTTGGCATAGGTATTTGGCCCCTTACAGCCCATCTTATAAAGGCATTCACCTTCCATTGCATCCTCTGACCCAAACTCCTCAACAAACTTTCCGGCATCAAAGGATGCCCTCCTCGGGCAGTTGTCATGGATATTCATGCCATAGATTATCTTTGGTCTCCCATGCTTATCCAATTCAGGCAGCTTCCCAAAGAGCAAGTGATGAACTACTGTAGCTACAAGCCAGTCAGGGTTTACAGGACAGCCTGATAGATTTATAACGGGTCTTTGCAGAAACTCTCCGACACCCTTAATGCCTGCAGGATTTGGTCTTGCGGCCGGGACACCGCCGTATGTAGCACAAGAGCCGAGGGCTATAATTGCAGCAGCCTTGGATGAAGTTTCCTTTAATATATCCATCATATCCCTTCTGCCAATCCTCCCATAGCCCGGCTTTGTAGGCACACCACCTTCAACAATCAGTATGTATCCGCCTTCCTCTATAGATTTTTTTAGGATTTCCTCTGATTGTTCACCTGCAGCAGCCATTATTGTCTCATGGTAATCAATGCTTAATATATCCAATACAATTTCTGATGCAGAAGGGTGGGTAGTTTTTATGACAGACTCTGTGCATCCAGTGTCCGATGCAAAATGAAGCCAGACTATGGATGTCCTCTTTGAAACCTTTTCAATTGCATTTGCTATTTGGGGGATAAAACTTTGAGATAAACCGAGGGCTGCAGCCATCTGGCCGCAGAATTTTAAGAACCTTCTTCTATCAAGATTTTTTAAAGATAAGACCGTATCAAAATCATATTCAGCCATAATAACCTCCTACATTTATTATGCCATTTGATACACAATTTTGCCTCTTACCTCCTTTGAACGATTCCGGTAGTAATATAAGCCCTAATATTTTTTTGTCAATAGCACTTGCAAAAATTATTTTGGAGATGCAGGAAGATAAACATAAAAGGTTGTCCCAAAGTTTTCTTTAGATTCAACAGTAATTCTGCCTTTTTATATTGCCACTTAAGGTTAAATAGTATATAAATATTTTATGGCTGGTATAAAAGTTATAACTAAAAAGATAGATAAAAGGGAATTGAAAAAACTCGTTGATGAAGGTTTTAAAGATATGGCCAAATATGCCGTTGATATAGAGCAAAAGAGAATTGCTATAGGAGGGGAACTCCATGCCGATGGAGAACAATTGCTGCTTGAGAGCGGGAGTGAACAGAAGGATATATGGGGGGCAAATTATTATCCTGGCAGGGGAGAATCAGCTTGTATAGAGTATACTTCTCTGATTAACATTCGTCCATCTCAAGGAAATAACAGCATGGAAATTATAAATAAGGATTTACAAAAAAAGATTAAGGAGATAACCTTTGAATTAATAGGAAAGGGAGAGGGTTTGTAAGTGGTTCAACATTCAGGACTGACACAGGAGAGATGGTCATCTTTTTCCCTATTGCATCAGATATTGATGATAGGAAATGAGATGAACAGGGCAAAAAAATTGTTTTCTCCACTTGATAAAACTGGATTGATATTCTGTTACGAAAGGGTTATCTATTTAACAGACCTCACTGTTAAGTCAAATCCCATGAGGGGACTGAGAAAAGAACTTTTACGCTGGCGTGACCTGGTGGCTGAAGAATATATTAATCTGATGAGTGCGGAGGCTATAATGCCCGATATAAACAGGCATCTGAAGATTTTCAAGTCTCTCCTCCTTCTAAATCCTGAAAGTGCAGGTCAGATACCATATCTTATAAAATCTTAGGTTAAATCTTTTACAAATATAAACCCCATCCCCTTTTTTATATTGCCACTTTAAAACACGCTGGTATAATATAACGAATCTGAAAGACAAATTGCATAATTTGGGTTAAGAATCAAAATGTCTTGCAAAGAATGGAGTTATCGTGATTAGTTTTGACGATATAAAGAAGGCACAGGAAAATATAAAAGATTATATTCATAGGACGCCGCTTGTCTATTCAAATTCCATAAGCAGAATAACGGGATTAGAGGTTTATATAAAGCTTGAAAATTTACAGAAAACAGGCTCTTTTAAAATCAGGGGTGCTACAAATAAGATTTCCCGCCTTTCAGAAGATGAAAGAAAGAGGGGAGTGGTTACTGCATCCGCAGGGAATCATGCACAGGGTGTAGCCCTTGCTGCAAGCAGGCTGGGAATAAAGGCTGCTGTGGTCATGCCTGAGAAGGCATCTATATCAAAACAGCTTGCCACAAAGGGATACGGTGCAGAGGTTATATTATATGGCAATAGTTTTGATGAGGCGTTAGAATATGCAAGGAGAATTGAGAGGGATAGAAATTGCACATTTATACATACCTATGATGACAATGACCTTATAGCAGGGCAGGGGACAATAGGGCTTGAAATCCTTGAGGACCTTCCGGATGTAGATTCTGTTGTTGTTCCCATTGGAGGAGGGAGTCTTATATCAGGCATTTCTATCGCGGTTAAAGGAAAAAAGAGAGATACCCAGATTGTAGGTGTTGAGGCAAAGGCGGCTGCTGCCATGTATCTATCAAGACAGAGTGGTAAGAATACGCCTGTCACATCACTTCATACTATTGCAGACGGGATAGCAATAAAAAAGATAGGTGATATAACATTTCCAATAATCCAGCAAAAGGTAGATGAAATTGTTACTGTGGAGGAAGAAGAGATAGCAGCTGCAATACTCCTTCTGATGGAAAGAAAAAAGGTTGTTGTTGAAGGTGCAGGTGCGGTTCCACTTGCTGCAATTATGGATAGTAAGACAAGGATAAAAGGCAAAAAGGTTGCCCTTGTCTTGAGCGGAGGGAATATTGACATGAATATACTTGACAGGGTGATAGAAAAGGGGCTTGTAAAGTCAGGAAGGGTATTGAGGATTGAGGTTGAGCTTGCTGATACACCTGATTCATTTGCAAGGCTCACATCAATTATTGCAGGGAAAAAGGCAAACATACTTCATATCGTTCATGACAGGCTTTCACATAAGCTTCCAATTACAAAGACTATAGTGAGGTTGAATCTTGAAACAAAGGGATTTGAACACAATGAGGAGATTAAGGGGGAGTTGATAAATATGGGTTATAATGCGGAGGTGGTATGAAAAAGAAACCGTGGTCGGGGAGATTTGAAAAGGAGACTAATAGGCTGGTAGAGGAATTTACTGCCTCCATCTCATTTGATAAGAGGCTTTATAAATACGATATTGAGGGGAGTATTGCCCACTGCATGATGCTTGCTAAGTGTAAGATTATTAAAAGTGGAGAGGCAGATAAAATCATCAAAGGATTAAGTGATATAAAAAAGGAGATAGATGGCGGCAGATTTAAGTTTGACATATCACTTGAAGATATTCACATGAATATTGAGAAAAGGCTTATTGATAAAATAGGCGTTGTTGGAGGAAAACTGCATACTGCAAGGAGCAGGAATGATCAGGTGGCACTTGATATAAGGCTATATTTGAGGGATGAGATTGGGGAGATTGTCAGTCTGATAAGAGGTTTGAAGAAGGCCATTGTAAAAAAGGCAAAGGGAAATATTGATGTGATTATGCCGGGATATACACATTTACAAATGGCACAGCCTGTCCTCTTCAGCCATCATTTGCTTGCCTATTATGATATGTTTGTAAGGGATGAAGATAGATTTTTGGATATGTTAAAGAGGGTAAATGTTATGCCACTCGGCTCTGCTGCTATGGCAGGGACTAATTATCCGATTGATAGAAAATATGTGGCGAAACTGCTGGGATTTACAGATATTACTACAAATAGTATGGATGCAGTAGGTGACAGGGATTTTTCTATTGAGTTTCTCTCCGCTTCTGCTATTTTAATGATGCACTTAAGCAGACTCAGTGAAGAACTCATAATATGGTCGACATCTGAGTTTGGTTTTATTGAGATTGATGACTCCTTTTGCACAGGGAGCAGTATCATGCCGCAGAAGAAAAACCCTGATGTCCCTGAACTCGTAAGGGGAAAGACTGGCAGGGTATACGGGAATCTCATGTCATTACTCACTACAATGAAATCGCTTCCACTTGCATACAATAAAGATATGCAGGAGGATAAAGAGCCTGTGTTTGATACTGTTGATACGGTCAAGGCTTCCTTATCAATATATTCAAAAATGATTGGCACAATTAAGCTTAATAGGGATAGGCTTAGAGAAGCAGTGTTTCAGGGTTTTATGACAGCCACTGATATGGCAGATTATCTCGTTATGAAAGGGCTTCCATTCAGGGATGCCCACGAGGTTGTTGGAAGGGTGGTTTCATTTTACATAAAGAGCCATAAAGTATTATCAGATTTGAACCTGCATGAATTACAGAGATTCTCTAATGGTTTCAAAAAAGATATATTCAATTTTATAAAAGTAGAAAAATCTGTTGATAGAAAGGATGTCATTGGAGGTACATCAAAAAAGCAGGTATTAAAGAGGTTAACAGAGATTGAAAAAACAATAAAGGATTAAATGAAAAAGAAGTTACAGTTAATTTTCTTTATATTTATGATTATGGCAATAGTCATCGGAGGCTGCGGCAAAAAGGCACCTCCGATACCACCAAAAGAAACAGTAAGCAGTAAGGAGTAAGCAGTAAAAAAACCTACTGCCCACTATTTATAATAGGGAGGTTTTAGATGAACGATTTTCAGTATAAAGGTAGTGATCTCTACTGTGAAGATGTTTCAGTAAAGGATATTGCAAAGTTTATCGGCACGCCATTTTACCTTTACAGCTATAATACATTAAAAAATCATTTCAGGGTGTTTAATTCTGCATTTGAAGGTATTCCTCACCTTGTATGCTTTGCAATAAAGGCAAATTCAAATATTGCCATTCTGAAGATATTTGCCGGTGAGGGCGGGGGATTTGATGTCGTATCAGGAGGGGAGTTATACAGGGCACTTGCTGCAGGTGCCGACCCTCAAAAGATTGTATATGCAGGGGTTGGAAAGACTAAAGAGGAGATAAGGTTTGCCATTAAGTCAAATATACTCATGTTCAATGTTGAGTCTTCTCAGGAGCTTTTTGCCATTGATGAGGTTGCCGATGAGCTGGGTGTGAAGGCGTGGGTATCATTAAGGGTGAATCCTGATATTGATGCCAAGACCCATCCATATATTTCTACCGGACTGAAGTCCCATAAATTCGGCATAAGTATGAGTGAGGCATTGGAGGGATACAAGCTTGCAAATAGTCTTGGAAATATAGAGGTGGTAGGGATACATAAACATATTGGCTCTCAGATAACACAGGTGCGTCCCTTTGTAGATGCACTGGAAAAGATAGTTGCCTTGATTGACCAGCTCAGGGTTGAGGGATTGAATATAAGATACCTTGATATCGGAGGCGGGCTTGGAATTACCTATAAGGATGAATCGCCTCCAAATCCGAAGGAACTGGCGGCAGAGCTGTCACCAATTTTAAAGGGGACGAACTGTACTATAATATTTGAGCCTGGAAGGGTTATTGTAGGAAATGCAGGTGCACTTGTAACAAAGGTTCTGTATACAAAACAGAGTGAAGGGAAGAACTTTGTGATTGTGGATGCAGGTATGAACGATTTGGTAAGACCGAGTTTCTACGGTTCTTATCATTCAATACTGCCCGTAAATAAAAATTCAGATTCTCATAAGATAGTGGCAGATGTCGTAGGGCCAATCTGCGAGAGTGGTGATTTTCTGGCAAAGGACAGGGTTCTGCCTGATTTAAAAAAGGATGCTATTGCGGCGGTTATGAGTGCAGGTGCCTATGGTTTTACAATGTCATCAAATTATAATTCAAGACCGAGAGTTCCTGAAATATTGGTAAAAGGCGATGAATTTTTTGTAATCAGAAAGAGAGAGAATTACGAGGATTTGGTCAAAGGCGAGGAGATACCAGCCTTTTTAAAATAAAAAATAATCAAATTTCAAACACCAAATAATAATCAAGCACCAATGACCAATTATTATTTGATTATTGGGATTTACTCTATTTGGGTTTATCATATTACATTCCCTTGCTTGATTCCTTTACATATCTTATCTTAAGTTCGTAAAGGGTATTCTCCACAAGGGCCTCTTCATCTTTTGTGAGATTGCCCTTTGTCTTTTCCCTGAGCATATCAATCATATCTATGGTTTGTTTTGCTATTGTTAGATTTCTTTCTTTCTTGCCTGATACGGGGTCTTCTATATCGCCAAAGTGCAACATAGCCGAACTGCTTAAAGATAGGATAAAAGTAGCAAAATTTATTTCTGGAATAGGGATATCTCTCTTTTTTGAGCTGCTGCCATTTTTTTCTTCTGACTTATGCCTCTTTATGTCAGAATCCTGCATCTTCTCTTCTTCTGAGATTGCAGAGAATCTCTTGTCTTTAATTGTATATCCTTTTTCCTCGTTATTCAAAGGCGCTCACCTTATTTTGATTTGCGAGATGACTTCTTACGCTTAACTTCAATTGCTTCAGGTTCATTTATGACTAACTTTTCTTCAATAATCTCCTTCAATGCAATATCTGCATCTGAAATTGAGTTTCCCTCCTCCATCTGAACAAGCGGCTCGCTCCCTTTCTGAAGCTGCCTCATACGTCTGGAAAGAATATTTACAAGTAAATATCTTTTAGGAATCTTTTTAAGTGCTAAACTATAGTAATTCGGATTAAACATTTTTTTACCCCTTTCGTCAAATGTTAATATATTACCATACTTTCAAGTCTTTTAATCCTTTCCTCAATAGGGGGGTGGGTGCTAAAAAGTGTTAAAAACCCTCCACCGCTTAATGGACTTACTATAAACATATGTGCCGTTGCTGGATTTGCATTCATAGGCATCATCTGGACACCCTTATGGAGTTTTCCAAGTGCTTTAGCCAATGAGAGGGGGTTCCCTGCTATCTTTGCTCCGCCTTCATCTGCAAGATATTCTTTTGACCTTGATATTGCCATCTGGATAAGCATTGCTGCAATAGGTGCAAGAATCATCATTATGATAGCTACTACAGGATGCCCGCCTTCTCTATCATCCCTTCTTCCGCCAAAATACATTGACCACTGAGCCATGTTTGCAAGCATACTTATGGCACCGGCAACTGTTGCTGCTATTGTCCCTATCAAGATATCCCTGTGTTTTATATGGGCAAGTTCGTGTCCCAGTACCCCTGAGAGTTCTTCCCTCGTGAGCAGGCTGACTATTCCTCTTGTTACAGCAACTGCGGCATGTTCAGGATTTCTACCGGTTGCAAACGCATTTGGGGTGGCGTTATCAATAATATAAACTTTTGGCATCGGTAACCCGGCCCTCATGGATAATTCTCTTACAATTGAATGGATTTCAGGTGCCTCTGCATAAGAGACCTCTTTCGCACCATACATGGCGAGGACTATCTTATCACTGAACCAGTAGGTTCCTATATTCATAATACAAGCAAAGATGAAGGCTGTCATCATCCCGCTCTTACCACCCAGCGCACTACCTGCTAAAACAAGCAACAGGGTTAACCCTGTCATTAACAAAACAGTCTTCATCATGTTCATCTATCTTATCTACCTCCCTTAAAACTCATTTTCGCCTTCATCCTCATCCCATGAGGATGTTGCCATGACTGTCTCGAATTCCCTTTTCTTTTCAAATTCTTCCTGGCAATCTACGCAATACTTTACAAAAGGCATAGCCTCAAGTCTCTTCATGCCGATCATCTCGCCGCAATTATCACATATACCGTATGTCCCTTTGTTTATCTTTGCCAAAGCCGCGTTTATTGCCTTAATCTCATCAGATTCCCTGCCTCTGAAGATGTATGACATCTCCTGTTCATAGGCAGACTCTGCCTGGTCAATGTCGTCACCATGGCGCAAATCAGTCCTCTCACTTTTCCTTGTCTTAAGGGCGGCTAAGAGTTTTGCC
>DNJG01000160.1 GCA_003489165.1 Nitrospinota bacterium
ATGGGAGGAATAAATGAACATTGTTTACAATGACAAAACAGACCTTCTTTATATCAGATTGGACGATAGGAAGCAGAATGTCATAAACAGACGAGTTACCGAAGATATTGTGCTTGATATTGGTGAGGGAGATAGAATTGTTGGTATAGAGATTCTTGATGCTTCAAAACATGTGCTATTAGAGAAGCTGTTGCCTGTAAAATATGAGCTTGCAGGAGCATAAAATTGTTGTAATAAAGTTGGTATAGACGAAATATTTCGTCTATCCTACCACTTTTGGAGTATAAACGAACTTGTTCAGTTATGAATGAGTTGTGTACAATTGGAAAGAGAAACTAATGCCATTATTTGAAATAAAAAAAAGAAAGGCAACAAAAATCAACCAAAGAGAGTTCAAAGACGAATCGGAACTCCACTGTCTTATTGACGAAAACTTAGAAGAACTTTTTGGCATTAGATATATCAAAGACGAACACATTACTGATAAACACGGACGAATTGAAACATTAGGACTTGACGAAAGTAATAGGCCTGTAGTTATTGAATATAAAAAGACAAAGGAAAAAGGCCAGTTAGTTCAAGCAAATAGATATATCACTTGGGTTAAGCAAAATCCTGATTCGTTTGAACTCTTAGCAAAAAATAATTTAAAAAACATCAACGGACAAATTGATTTTGAAAATCCCAGAATTATTTGTTTCGCTCAAGAATATAGCATTGACGATAAATGTTTAGCATTATCACTTGGCGCTGAATTATGGAAGTATAGATATTACGACAATGATACACTTACAATCATCAGAGAAGAAGAGCCAGAACAATTAATTAATAGTACGGGAAATAAAAATTACACAATAGAAAAAATTAAAAATAAACCACGAAAGCCCAAAACAGTTGAAGACCATTTAAATGGGTCATCAAAAGAATTGATTAAGGTTTTTGAGCAATTCAATGGCAGAGTTTTAGACATAAGCTCCGAAATCGAACAATATACAACAGCAGACCATATATTATACAAAACATCAGTTAATTTTATTGCATTAGCTATTCAAAAAAAGAAGGACAAACTCAAAATTTCATTGAGGACAATTGACGACAAAATTGACGACCCCAAAAAATTGACTGAGAGAGTACCTAAAAGGCATGGGTGGGGCAATATGACAAGAACTGTTTATCTTGCCCCATCAGAATTATCCAAAAAGAAATACTCTTTGGATGATATTATTGATTTAGTGCTTCAATCATATCATATGACACAGTAACTGAAATAAATCAGCTGCACATAACATCGCCTTTGCATGAGCGGAACTGACAAGCAAAATGAAAGTGTGTACGACGTAGCATCGTTTGTAGTGGAGGACAAGTAAGGAGATAGTAGCTCCCGCCCACGCGAAGCCGAGGACAGCTATGAGGGAAAAGACAAAATATGATTATGGTGAATGTGAGATTTGCGGTGCTCGAATGCAGGAGAGACTTATCAAACAAGATTTCTGGTTACGGGGTAAACTTATTATTGTGGAGGATGTTCCTGCCGGTGTATGTTCTCGCTGTGGAGAGAAAATCGTCAAAGCCGATATTGGGCGATTGATTTTAAAATTGATAGAAAATTCAGATCGTATTGCCAAATCCCCAAAAATTTCTGTCCCCGCGGTTAAATTTGATACTGAAGGAACTATAGTTTAAAAATACGAGGGATTTAACTAAAAATGTAACGGAGGTTTAATGAGCATTCTCGTTAATAAAAATACAAAAGTAATATGTCAGGGGATTACGGGGGAGCAGGGGACATTTCATACAAAGCAGATGGTTGCATACGGCACAAAGATGGTTGGCGGTGTCACCCCGGGCAAGGGTGGGACAAATGTTGATGGTATCCCTGTATTTGATACAGTGGATGAGGCGGTTAAAAAGGCAGGTGCAAATGCATCTGTAATATATGTCCCTGCCGCATTTGCTGGAGATGCGATAATGGAAGCAGTAGATGCAGGCATAGAACTGGTAATCTGTATAACAGAGGGGATACCTGTTCTGGACATGGTCAGGGTTAAAAGGTTTATGGCTGGCAAGAAATCAAGACTAATTGGGCCAAATTGTCCTGGTGTGATAACACCTGAAGAATGTAAAATCGGAATAATGCCAGGGCATATTCATAAGGCAGGTAAAATCGGTGTTGTATCAAGAAGCGGGACACTGACCTATGAGGCAGTTGACCAGTTGACAAGACTCGGTCTTGGGCAGTCCACCTGTGTCGGTATAGGCGGAGACCCTGTAAATGGGACAAACTTTGTTGATGTCCTTGAGATGTTTGCAAAAGATAAAAAAACTGAGGCTGTCGTGATGATAGGTGAAATAGGCGGGACTGCAGAAGAGGAGGCCGCCGATTTTGTTAAAAAGAAAATGAAAAAGCCAGTAATAGGCTATATTGCAGGAGTTACAGCCCCGAAGGGAAAGAGGATGGGGCATGCAGGTGCTATAATATCTGGAGGAAAGGGAACTGCCGATGAGAAGATGGAGGCGATGAAAAAGGCAGGCATTAAGGTCTGCAATAGCCCTGCTGATATCGGTAAAACAGTTGCAGAGGTTTTAAAA
>DNJG01000047.1 GCA_003489165.1 Nitrospinota bacterium
TCAATGGGTCCAAAATCCTTTGTATCAATCGGACCCTTGCCGTCAACAGGCTGCCCGATGGCATTGACAACCCTCCCTATGAGGGCATCGCCAATTGGGACCTCCATGATTCTTCCGGTCCTCTTAACCTCATCGCCTTCTTTGATGAGGGTATCTTCGCCGAGGAGAACCGCACCGACATTATCCTCCTCAAGATTGAGAACCATTCCCATGACCTCGCCGGGGAATTCCAAGAGCTCACCCGACATAGCCTTTTCAAGCCCGTATATTCTCGCAATACCATCCCCGACGGATATTACTACCCCAATCTCTTTAAGCTCAATACTCTTTTCAAAACCCTGAATCTCTTTTTTAATAATCTCACTTATTTCTTCAGCCCTGATTTCCAATTTTAACACCTCCTAAATTTGAAACCACAGATACACACAGATTTTCGCAGATAAAAACTTTTTAATTTTTTTTAATCTGTGTCCATCTGTGTTCATCTGCGGTTGCTTTTATATTTTCCTATACATTGTTCTTAATTGATTTTTTATACTGCCATCATAGACAGTGCTTCCAATCTGGGCAACAATGCCTCCTATTAATTCCGGTTCTACATGAATATCAAGAATTACATCCTTTTTTGTAATATCGGCAAATCTCTTCTTTAGAGTTTCTGTTTCCTTTTCATCCAATTTGAGAGCTGTCTTTACCCTTATCCTTGCCCTGTTTGTTATCTTGTCTGACAGATTTTCCAGTGCAAATATTATCTTTTCTAAAAGTTTAATCCTGTTTTTATTTAAAATCAGGTAAATAAATTTCCTCACTATAGCGTCGGGTTTGAAACGGTCAAGCAGTTGAGAGAGCACATTCTCCTTAAACTTCATTGCTATGCTTGGGTTGTAGAAAATTTTTTTCAATTCATCCGAGCCTTCAATAGTTGTGGATATCTGTTTTAATTCGGCAATGATATTATTCACAGAACTCCCCTTAATGACATCTATCATCGCCTTTGCATATCTTTCAGCAACTATTATCTCTTTCATCCTATTCCTTTAATATATTCATTAACCATGCTGACATGGTCATTCTTTGTTACACTCTTCTTTAAGATATTTTCTGCCATTCTTATTGTAAGCTCCAGTGCCTCAGCCCTTAGTCTCTCCATCACAATCTTTGTCTCATACTCTATCTCTTTTTTTGCCTTCTCCATAATCTTTTTTGATGACTCATTTGCAGACCCGATAATATTATCCTTGGTGTGTTTTCCCTCTCTCCTGGCATCTTCTATCATCTGGAGGACAGTATTCTTCATTTCCTTTATCTTTGATTCCAACTCGGACAATCTTTTTTGTGCCGATGATTTTAACTGCTCTGCATCATTAAGGGACTTTACTATATCCTCTCTCCTGCCGGCAAAAAAATTCTTTATATGTTTTGAGAGCAGGTAATACAGGGTTCCAAAAACTACAAGGAAATTTATTATCCTGAAAGCCTCTGTGAGCGGTTTGAATTCAGCCGCATGATGTGCCGCATGTTCTTCTGCACCATAGCCAACAGCAGTAAAAAAGAAAACAGAGGACAGAAGACAGAGGACAGAGAACAGAGGACAAAGTATAGAAAATCTGACTTCTGACTTCTGATTTCTGACTTCTGTGTTCTTCAATTTACCTCTCTCCCAAGCACTTTTTTTGCAAGTAGTTTTGACAACGGCTCTGCACCTTCTTTGAGTTTTAAAGATGCAGTTTCTGATTCAGCATGAATCTGTTTCTTTGCATCATCGACCATCTCACTGAATTTTTCCTTTGCATCTGATATTATTCTGTTCTGCTCTGTAATAGCCTCAGTCTTTGCCTTGTTGATTATATCTATAGATTCCTTCTTTGCAGTGGCAATACTAACATTATATTCCTCAACAAGCCTATCAGCCTTCTTATTAAGACTCTCACTATCTTCCTTTAGAGAACGGATAAGGTCATTTCTCTTATTGAGATTCTTGAGTATCGGTTTAAATAGAAAGAGATGGAGTATCAGTATCAATACAAGAAAATTTATCAGTTGCAGAAAAAAACTTGAATTAAATTCTATCATTTAATCAAACTCCTATCTGTTAGGGCATAAAATATTAAGAAATTATCACATCATTCATTCATTTGTCAAATAGATTTTATTGTCAGTACTGTCAGAATTTATTGTCAAGACTCTCTCAAATAGATAAGAACAAAGATCTGATTTTCACCGCTGAGGCGCAAAGGTCGCAAAGAAAAATAAGGAGAAATAAATATGAGTTTTATCTCTGTGTTCTCTGCGACTCTGCGGTAAATTTTTATAATTTCCTATACATGAACAAAGCGGATAAAAACCGATTGCTCTTGATTTGTTACAATGATAGACTGGCTACTAAATTATGCGAATACTCAAAAAGTTCTAATGCCTGACTATAAAGGCTCTTTAACTCCCTCTTTCTCAAAGGGGGAAGTTGTATTTCCCTTTATTTCAAAAGTGGGATGGAGGGGCAGATTTTAAGACGATATGAGCCGTAAAACTACGAAAGGAAAAACTTATATTATTGATGTATTTTAGGAGGTTGGTATGTCAGACAAAGATTTAGTATCAATGGGAAGCAAGTCTTTTGAAGATTTGAAAAAAATAAATGAATATGGAGCAGAATATTGGAGTGCAAGGGATCTTCAGCCTCTNNAAACAATCAGGAAATATCCCTGAAAACCATTTTGCCAACGCCGGCAAAATGGTTGACCTTGGTTCAGGAAGTGTGCGTGAAGTTCCTGATTATAACCTGTCCCGCTTTGCCTGCTATCTTATTGCCCAGAACGGTGATCCGCGCAAACCCGAAATTGCCAACGCTCAGAAGTATTTTGCTGTTCAGGCACGTCGGCAGGAAATCTCCACTGCAATCGCTGCTGATTTAGAGCGTTTGGAACTTCGCAAGCAAACCGCCGAAGAATTCAAGGCATTGTCAGGCGCGGCACGTAATGCAGGAGTGCATGACAGGATGTTTGGCGTTTTCCACGATGCCGGATATAAAGGCATGTATGGAGGACTGGGCAGGGATGCGATAAAGAAACAGAAAAGAATACCTGAAAAGGAAAATCTTATGGACCGCATGGATACTACTGAGTTAGCTGCGAACCAGTTCCGTATGACGCAAACGCGGGATAAATTAGCAAAAGATAAGGTAAAAGATCAGCAAGCAGCAATCAGGACACACGAAAATGTCGGTAAAGAAGTTAGAGATGCTATTAAACGTATAGGCGGCACACTGCCTGAACATCTTCCCCCTGCTGAACATATTAAGCAGGTCGAAAAACGCGTTAAAAGCATTGCCCCAAAACTGGAACTGGAAGAAAAAGATGCAAAGGGATTGGTTGGAAAACTGGAAAAAGAATAAACTGATATGTGCTGACTTGAAAAAATTTCAACTGTTCGAAAAATTTGAATAACTGAAAATCTGTTCAGGACAGGGCGTTTGAAAGCGATTTTGATAGGGAAATGAAGAAGATGACAGGGAGCTAAAGGCGCAGTATATTAAGCATACAAAACTGGAGGATGAACACTATAAGAAATTGATTATTGAATATCTGAAAAAGTTTGAAAAGTCGCATAGAAAGGATATTAAAGGGTTCTATGGGATAAATTGCCTGATATTTTAACTGAGGTTCAGAAGAAAAATAAGATCGGCAATTTGTTATCAGCTTTAAGAATGGAGGGGAAAATACGGAATAGCGGTTATTCCGAGTGGTCTCTTCTTTAAGAGAGTTTTAAGAGAGTTTGATGGTTAAGGCATGAAAAATCAAGCAGATATAATCTCTTATAAAAGGCTTGGAAGAGAAAATTTATGAAACTCCACTTTGACAGCAATCAGGAATACCTGATAGAGGTAATAAGGACAGTTAGCAATCAACCTATAACGGAGATATTATGATTTTGGCAGATAAATATTGTGGCGATGCAGAAATGGATTCGCTTCTGAAAAAATATGAAGTGGAATTTACACTTCATCAAATGTATGGACTTCTCTATGGCGCCGTGTCTGCACCCGGGATTGTTCAGCCTTCGCAGGTTATATCTATTATTTTTAATGGGAAAGAGCCTGATTGTAAATCAGTGGAAGAAGCAAAGAGCTTTTTAGAAAATATCATGACCCTCTGGAATGTCGTGGCAGACTCCGCATCTGGCGGTTCTCATATTGCCTGGCCGGAAATTGTCTTTCAACAAAGCGATTCCGGGCTTAAGGAATATATTCATGCTATTACCTCATTAGCTGAGCAGTTTATTAAGGGTCTTGACCTTGGTGGAACTCAGGAAGAAGATTTTTCAGGAGAGATAAGGGATGCCTTTGAGTCTCTGGCAAAGACGGATATATTGCTTAAGGAGTACCTGAATTTGCTGGAAAAGGATAAAAGCTCAAATAAAAAGGTAATTGCCGAATCATTTGAGCTTGTAGAAAAAGCAGAAGGAGTCATAGTTGACTGTATTGGCAGGATTGCAGTTGGGCTTAAAGATTCACGGATAAGAAAGGCAAGGGAAACAGCAAAGTTTGTTGAATCTGCACATCAGGCAAGAAGCATTAAGGTTGAAAGGAATGCCCCATGTCCATGCGGAAGCGGAAAGAAATATAAAAAATGCTGCGGCTTACTGCACTGATTCGGAGGTATTACGGCAAGTCTAACGGGTTGTTCTAAAATGAAATTCCTGAACATCAAGTTATGACTTTATGAATCATGGGTGGTTTTATAGGCTGGTTAATACCAATAATATATGAATTTGTTATGATAGATTCTGCTTCAGACCTCCCCTCCTTATTAAGGAATGGAAGGGGGAGGTTAGTGTGAATAGTAATCAGCGGCTCACCTTTTTCTACATAATCGCCTATTTTTTTTCTTAAGATAAGTCCTGCAGAATAATCAATAGGCGAGTCTGCCTTTAATCTGCCTGTACCAAGGATACAGGCAGAGATTCCAATCTTGTCTGTCTCTATTTTCTGGACATAGCCTGATTCCATGCTCATTACATCCTTTATGATTTTTGCCTTTGGAAAGAGATTGTAATCTTCGATAACTTCGGGGTTTCCATTCTGACATTTAATCAATTCTCTGAATTTTTCAAGCCCCTCACCATTCTTTAATTTCTCTTGTAAAATCTTAATGCCGTCTTCTATATCTTCTGTTATACCGCCTATCTTAAGCATCCATGCACCTATCTTTAATGTGAGATTCTTTATGTCATCACTCCCTTTACCTTTTAAGAACTCAATTGCCTCTATCACCTCTAAGCTATTGCCTACTGCATACCCTAATGGCTGATTCATATCGGTTATAATGGCAACAACATTCTTCCCCATCTTTTTACCGATTTGGACAATGCCTTCTGACAGCTCAATCGCATCTTCAAATTCCTTCATAAATGCCCCATTGCCTGTTTTTACATCCATTATAAGCCCGTCTATACCCTCCGCAAGTTTTTTGCTCATTATACTGCTGACAATAAG
>DNJG01000136.1 GCA_003489165.1 Nitrospinota bacterium
CAGATTATGAACAAAAGAAAAAGATTGTTAACTTATATATACTCTGTAAAAACAATACAATAAAGGAGTAGTTTTGTCAATTATTTGTAAAAACAATATACAGCACCTTGAATAATCCCGCAATATTATATTAGAATGAATCTATGAACAGGGATTATGCAAAGAGACTTGATGATTTAAGGGAAAAACTGAGCGGGTTCGGCAAGGAGAATCTGCACGACATACTCCACTTCATAGGCGTTGGCATGGAGGAGATATTCGGTTTTAAGAGATGCAGGATATATCTGGAGGATTTAACAGAGGGGCTTTTAATCTGTGCCTATGCAATGGGGGAGATGAAATCCGAACTTCAGGGGACATCTATCTTTATTCTGCCCCAGACATCTTTAGTTGCAAGGGCATTTGTTGACAGGAGATTATACTGGACATGGAAAAATCCTGAAGCAAAAAAGATGTTCAACAAAGAGCTGGCATCAAAGTTTAATATAAAGGAGATGGCTGCAATCCCTATTATACATAATGGAAAATCTATCGGTGTTATAACTGTTGACAGTAGTAAAGAGGGGGAGATAGCGGATAAAGAAACACTTGAAACTATAAAGGATTTTATTGTCAGTGTATCCCACAGTATTGACAGGGCGAAGAGGTTTCACCAGCATCTCAAGTTTTCAAAAAAGGTGGATGAGGCAAAGATTGGCGAGGCTGCATCACAGATGATGAGGTCTGCTGTAAAGATTGTGGGCAAGCTTACACTCGCTTCAGTCCTCATACCGAATGAGGAAAAATCCCCCCTTCCCCCCTTTAATAAAGGGGGAGATAACAGGGGGGATTATATGAAGATTCTCGCTACATACTCTTCAAAATTTGAGGATAAGGATATCTATGAAGACAGACACCGTGTTGACATAATAAAGGGTGAGAGCCTTATAGAGAGGATTGTGGACGATGACCCCGAGAGAGGGATAATCTATAAGTATGATACAGTTAATCCCCTGTATATCCCCGATGTAAAGACAGAGAGTTTCAAGAGAAAACCTATTGCAGAAAAAATCGGTCTGACTTCTCTCTATATGGTGCCGAGGTTTGACCCACTTACAAAAAAAATAATCTGTGTGGTGAATTATTATACGCGTGAGAAATATAAATTCACTCAGTTTGAGGAAGAGCTTTTATGCAGTCATGCAGAGATGGTTGAGAAGGTCATAAGGGATGTAGGCAGAGAGCATATAGAGATTGAGGTATTGAGCGAGATTGCTGAACTCTTATCCGACCCCCCCTTTGCCCCCCCTTTTCAAGGGGGGGATGAAGGGGGGGTGAGTGTATTTGCTACAAAGGTGCTTTCAAGGGCTAATGAATTAATAGATGCAGACACAGGCTCTATTGCTATTGTAAGGAATATAGATGGTGTTAGATGGCTTGTAGTAGAAAATGAGGATGGCACATTAATCGGAGCAAAGTCCAGAGGATGGAGAAAAAAAGCTATACCTCCGCTGAAAGTAGGCGGAGAAGATTTAGAAAGGCGGGAGAGGTCTCTCACAGGATATGTAGCGCATACAAAAATGCCCTATCTCTGCAACGATGTCAAATTAGAGGCTTCTGGCAAGGGTTTTTACAGAGAGGTATCGGAAGATGTAGGTTCTGAGCTTGCAATCCCTATACTTTACGGAGACGAGGTAATTGGGATTATAAATCTTGACAGCTTTAAAAAAGGGTTCTTTACTGAGGAGCACAAGAGAATCCTCACCATTATAACAAATCTTGTAAGCAGTCATATACATGACCTCTTAAAGATTCAGGAGTTACAGAGGGAGGTTCACCAGCTTAAAGAGGATATAGGCTACAGGGCGCCGAATGTATCTTCATATAGCCTTGGCAACATCATTGGCAAAAGCTCAAAAATCAAAGACACAATAGATGTGCTTAATAAGATTGTTACCCCTGTTTTTAACAGAATTGTCTCATGGAGAGAAAAAATCAACAGGGAGGAGAGAATCGGGCTTTCATCACTCCTTATTATGGGAGAAACAGGTTCGGGGAAGGAAATGCTCTTTAACAATATATATTCAAGACTGAATGAGCTGTATAAGAAGGAGATTAAATCCAATAACGACCTGCCGTTAAAAAAGACAAATATAGCCGCTTACAGCGGGGAGCTTACATACAGTGAGCTTTTCGGGCATAAGAAGGGTTCGTTTACCGGGGCAGATTCTGACAGGAAGGGGATACTTGAAGAGGCAGACGGCGGGGTGGTATTTCTTGATGAGATAGGTGATGCAGACCCGAAGACTCAGGTGCAGTTGCTGAGATTCCTTGATAACGGCGGGTTTTACCGCCTCGGCGAAAACAGGATTAGATATTCCCGTGTATTCCTTATCGCCGCAACAAATAAGGATTTGAATAATGAGATACGGCAAGGGAGATTCAGGGAGGACCTCTATTACAGGCTGAGTGAACTCTCCATTGTAATACCTCCTTTAAGAGAGAGGAGGGAGGACATACCTGATTTATCAGTTCATTTCCTGAGTGAGATAAATTCTGTTTATGGGAGGGGGAATGAGATACCCCTGCTAAATAAAAAGGCTGTAGATTTTCTCCTCGGATACGAATTTAAGGGAAATGTCAGGGAATTGAGGAGCATTCTTCTCAGGGCATACTTCCTTAAAAAAGGGAGAGAGATTAATAGAGATGACCTTATTACTGCCATAGGGATTGAATCGACCCAGCTTACATGGGGCAAGGTGTTTTCAAGTGAAGATACTGTATCGGGGATATACGAAAGCATAGTATCAGATGTTCAAGACTTCTGGAGTGCCATATACGAGCCGTTCATAAACAGGGAGATTTCAAGAGAGACAGTAAAACTTGTATTGAATAAGGCAAGGCTCAACGGAGACGACTCCCTGCCAAAACTTGCTGTAAGGCTCAAGGCATGTAAAAAAGACTTCAACAAATTGCCTGCCGAAAAAAAGAAATTCATATCCTTCAGGAATTTCCTCTACAAAACAGTCAAGATAACTGCATAACCTTATACCAAATCAGTCTTTTGAAATTTTTTATGTTTATGGTATTATCAGGCAAATTAAAGGAGGTGACTATATGAAGGTTGCCGATATGTCTATTGAAGAATTAAAGATGGATAGGAGATTGCTTTTCACGGTATGATTATAAACATAATCTAAAATGGCTGTCAAAGATTAATTTGAGATTAATTTGAGCATGGATATTCTCACGCAAATCGTGGAGTTAAAATAAATATTAGCGGAAAATGCACAGAATAAAGAAGAATTCACTGGCTGTAAAAGACCTATTAGAAAAATGGAAAAAATTAAGAAAACTTAAGAACAGATGTGTTGTGTGTGGTGAACGTGATAAGATAGTGTTTGATACCCACCACCTTGATGGAAATCGCAAAAATCCTTCGAGAAAAAATATATTAAAAAATATTTGTGCGAGTTGTCATTCAATTACATGGAAGGCAAAAACTCCAAAAAAAACAAAAGATCATTTTATTAAGAGGCATAGAAGAGTAAGTCCTCAAGTAAAAGCTTGGAGAAATACACTTAAGGAAAGAGGAACATGGTTTAAAAATCCAAAGCCATAAATGGATAGGAATTTGCTTTTCACGGTATGATTTAAACATAATCTAAAATGGCTGTCAAAGATTAATTTGACAACAAGATTAATTTGACATTTTTTTGACATTGGAAGGTAATTTTTGGGAGAATATGGAATGACAAGCTCACTTGCGCATCTGGCGTGCGGCTTGCGGCTTTTTGCAAGGCGCATGATAGAAAAAGCATCAATGTGGAGCGGCTTGTTAGGCAAGTCCCTATTAGATTTTATTCAGACGCTCCCTTGTCCATGCTGGATTTCTGCGACAATCAAGCACTGCATATACCGAAATGTCAATATCTATTATTTTATAGTAGATGGCAAACGGGAATCGTTTGGAGAGCATGCGGTAATATTCAAAATGTATGGGATGTATGCCGGCATATACCAGCAAGGAATCAATATCAGCAAATAGGGAATCTATGAAATAACTGCCAAGGCCTGCTTCCTGTTTCTCATAGAAATCAAAGCCTTTTATCAAGTCCTGAGACGCGGAATCAAGAATCCTAATTTTCATAACTTTTCACAGATTTTCTTTTTTGCTATTTCCCAATCTGTAAAAGTCTCGGTACCTTTAGATATAGACTCTTCACGCTGCAAAAGGACATCTTGATGCCATGATGGCGAGGCCACTTCCTCAGCATGATGACAAAGGTCATCCCATATATCTTCCATCGTGCGAATCTTTTCTGCCGTTGTCATTTGATTTATTGCGATATTCATGCTTACCTCCAATAAAAGAAGATTACCAAAAGAACGGGGAAAAATCAATCAGTCCGGCATTACCTCTAAATAAAACAGCCCCCTAAACCTATTTCTGTGTCTTTAGAGTTGTTCCTAATGAAGTTTTTTTAAATAGATAGGAAATTGCTTTTCACAGAGTAAATCATAGCTTTAAAAAAAATTGGTGTCAATGCCAAAATCTATATAAACATTTATATTGTTAGCTATCCGTTGCAAGTATCTATAGACCAATGCTTCCTAAACGGACATGACATATTGCTCTATTGAATCAACCTTCTTAAGAAGCTCATCAGGACTTTTGCGTGTCTGGATATCTTTTTTGAGTTCCTCTAATTGATATTCAATATCCAACTTAACCTTCTCTTCCAGAAATGAGCGACTGAATTCCTCAGAAGAAAGCTGTTTTTTTAAGTATCTTTCTGCAATGTTCATTTTCCACCTCTCCATAATTTTCTAATCGTTTTTGCCTTTTCAATCTCGCTTTTAGGTGTTTTCTGTTCCTTTTTAATAAAACCGTGCGTAAAAATTATCTGTTTATCCAATTCATAAAAATAAAAACTTCTTGAAATCCTGTTTTCAAAACTCACCCGCAGCTCAAATATGCCATCATCCAGATGTTTAGATAAATTCTCTTTAGGGTGTATGCCACAATTTTTCAACTCTACAAGCTTTTCAATATATGCAAATATTTTAGCACGTTCCTTAATAGATAGGCTATCCAAAAAAACTATCATCGGAATTCTGCCATCTATTTCGGCAAAGTCATAAGTAAATTTCACTTTCAACTGCATTCCAATTCTTGTAGCCAATTATTACTGATAAATTGGCAATAGATAGAAAATTACTCTCACTTAAAAGCTTGCCCTGATATGTTTCTAATCAGAGACATAACGAAACAAGTTTTTATGTTGTGGATTATAGGCTTAAGAAAAATGGGTGTCAATTTTAGATAGGAGATTGCTTTTCACGGTATGATTTAAACATAATCTAAAATGGCTGTCAAAGATTAATTTGACATTTTTTTGACTTTGGAAGGTAATTTTTGGGAGAATTTTGAAAGAGTAGGGAATGCAGCGAAGGGATTGTCCGGCATAAAATTAAAAATGGCTGTAGAGGGTATAAAAATTGGTAGAACTATCCTGTTAGGGATTTTTGATATTCCCTCGTTTCTCTCAAATATCCCTGCAATAAACCTCTATATCCGGGATATAGTGAACTGGTCCCTTTATAAGGACTTCGTTTCCAGTTCCTTTTCCAGAAAAGAGCATGTTCTTCACGAGTTCGGAATTTTTCCAATAGGAAAGAAGGGGCTTGAGTTCCTCAATCATCTCGCCATGCCATTTCTTTAAGGAGTCAACGAGAGCCGGCTCGTGCCCATTTAAAACTGATCGAAGGTCCATCCGTCTTTCCATACTTTCCATACTTTTCAGTAAATTGTGAAAAGACGTGTATTCCTTAATATCGAATTGTTTTTTATATTCAAGGCACGACTTTAGTTCTGATTCAGAGCTCTTATAATTCTCTGCGTTAAGGGTTTTACTTACAAATCTATAAATCAATTCCTTTTCCGGCTCTGATAATACAAAATCTATAATCCCGGAGATTGAAACCGTAGCACTTTCATGCGGAAGCACAAGATACAAGCTATTGCCATCGGCCAGGTGTTTTGTCTGGTAATCATTCAGGTTTGCAAATACAGAACACTGTCTCGAAGGGAAGTCAGGATAAAAAAGTAGCCTCCATGCCTCGAGCAGGAAATCAACTAGAGGAGGAGCACTTTTCGGCGTTCTTCTTTGTCCACACCTCACCCGGTTTTCACCAATGGGGTCTCGATTGTTATTCTCGGCATTTTTCTTGCTCATTGCCCTGAAAAGAGGGACAACATTACCATGCTTGTCCCTTAAATTCAAAAAACCGTCTTTCTCATGTTCGGTAATATTTTTTCCTACCATATGCGCTGCTGGCTCATATTTTCGATCCTCAATAGGACATGTCTGACCTTTTATGAATGGATAGGAGATTGCTTTTCACGGTATGATTATAAACATAACCTAAAATGGCTGTCAAAGATTAATTTGACAGAGTTTTTGCGTTTTAAAAAAAGGGGCAAAATTAAGAATAGTCTTTTGAAATTTTTTATGTTTGTGGTATTATCAGGCAAATTAAAGGAGGTGACTATATGTTTGAGTTATTAAGAAAGGCTGTAGTTTTGGGATTGGGGGCAATTGATTTATCTGAAAAAAAGATAAAGGAACTGGTAAATGATTTGGTGAAGAGAGGCGAGATTAAGAAGAGTGAGGGTGCGAAGCTTATAGATGAGGTGTTAAAAAAGGCTGAGAAATCAAAAACTGAGATAGAGAAAAAGATACAGGAGGGGATAAGAACCGCCCTTCAAAAGGTGGATATTGTTCAAAAGAAAGACCTTGATGCAAAAATTAAAAATCTGGAAAAAAAGCTTGAGCAGTTAAAGAAGAAGGTTGAAAAAGAATAAACTAAAGTCAATGGTCATTGGTCATTAGTTACTATTGACTATTGACTATTGACTATTGACCATTGCATGCCATTTCACAAGGTTAAAAAGACCTACCAGAATATCCAGCGTCTAAGGAATGTAACCAATGTTTTAATCAAACATGGTTTTGGGTCTTTAGTTGACCAGCTAAATCTCCAGCATTACCTGTCCCTCGGCAAAAGAATTATAACATTTAAGAAATATGAATCAGAAAAAGAGGTTCATACTATCCCTGAGAGGCTGCGCCTCGCATTTGAAGAACTTGGTCCTACATTTATCAAATTGGGGCAAATCTTATCCTCAAGGCCTGATTTAATCCCGCAGGATTTTGCTGAAGAATTTAAGAAGCTTCAGGATAAAGTCCCCCCCTTTTCTGCATCGGAGTCAAAAAAGCATATAGAAGAAGAACTAAATGTTAAAACAGACGAGATATTCTCTTCTTTTGAAGAGACTCCAACAGCAGCGGCATCAATTGCACAGGTTCATAATGCAACCCTCATTACAGGAGAGAGGGTAATTGTAAAGGTTCAGCGTCCGGGCTTAAGGCAGATGCTGGAATCTGATATAAGCATACTCTTCTATCTGGCAAATCTAATTGAGAGATACCTTCCCCACGGCAAGCTCTACAACCCTACGGGTATAGTTGAGGAGTTTTCAAGGACAATCAGGAGAGAGCTGAATTTTAATCTTGAGGGGAGCAAT
>DNJG01000018.1 GCA_003489165.1 Nitrospinota bacterium
CTCAGACAGGACTGTGTCAACGGCGTTTCCAAATGGCTCCTGAATGGTTGCCCACTCATCAGGGATATCAGGGTCATTTTTCCAGAGGACATGTTCAGGCAAGACGAGAAATTCAGCAAATGTGCCGTCATGGTCAACTCCAAGTAACTTATAATTCTGACATACCTCTATATAACCGTTCTGACACTGGTAACAATTGCCGCAGTATAGATGGCTTTCGGCAGAGACGCGGTCACCAATTTGGACATGGGTTACCTCTTCTCCAATCCTTGTAACAGTTCCAACAAATTCATGCCCTATAATCCTTGGAGGTTTAAAGCGGTTTTGTGCCCACCGAGACCAGTCATAGATGTGGACATCAGTGCCGCATATAGAAGCGATACTTACTTTAATAAGTACATCCCTTAAGCCTATCTTTTGGACAGGTGCATCAACAAATTCCATGCCCTTTGCAGATTTTCTTTTGATAACTGCCTTCACATTAAAACACCCCTTTCTGCAATTGGTTATAATTGGCAGATAGATTCTATTATTCAATTTAAAGAAAGTCCAGCATGATTTTTATCTTGACATNNTTTTTTAACAGGAAAGGGGGTGAAAGATAATGGCAAAGAAACTATATGTAGGAAATATATCCTATCAGACAACAGAGGATGATTTGAA
This sequence comes from Nitrospinota bacterium, assembly GCA_003489165.1. Taxonomy (GTDB): domain Bacteria; phylum Nitrospinota; class Nitrospinia; order UBA9942; family UBA9942; genus UBA9942. The sequence goes on from DNJG01000018.1 coordinate 664, forward strand.
TACTCTATTCAGTCAGGCTGGCAATATTGAGTCTGTTAAGATAATCAATGACCAATATTCCGGACGTTCAAAGGGATTTGGTTTTGTTGAATTCGCCACACAGGATGAGGCAGATAAGGCAGTATCCATGTTTAACGGGTACACACTGGGTGAAAGAAAGTTGATTGTTAATGAGGCAAGGCCGCAGGCTCCAAAGAGGAGCGGTGGTGGTTTTGGCGGTGGTGGCGGAGGAAGAGGCCGTAGATTTTAATTTCGGTTTGTAAATGCTTAGACTCTAATAAGGAGATAAATGGAAGTAAGGGTTTTTAATAATCAGGTTGAAAAGGCCTTAAGAATTCTAAAGAGGAAACTCTCTCAGGATGGCATAATGCGAGAGCTTCGGAATCGGGAAGCTTATGAGAGGCCTAGCGACAAGAGAAAGCGAAAACAGAAGGAGGCGAAGAGGCGAAAATTTAAGACAGTGAGTTGGTAAAAGGTTACTTTACTGGATAAAATAGCTGTGGGGGATGTTGTAAACTGCGATAGTTAATATAATACCTAAAATAACAAGATAGGAAAAATTATTGTCGCTGATTACATTCCCCTTCCCAACCTCTAATCCATAAAATTCACCCTTCATTAGATAGATAAGGATAACGTAATATAAGAATGTAATCAGGGATTTGTTATCTGTAATATCCCACCCGAATGGGACACCGCTCCAAGCCTGTCCGAAGACTTGATGGGCAATATATCCACCGACAGGGAATGCGAAGACAAAGAATGATATAGTGCCATAAAGGACTGAGTAGAATACTAATCTGATGTTATGCCTCTCTTTAGTAATAAGGTAATTTACTGCATAAAATACAGAGTGAATCCAGAGAATAACGGCTGTAATAGCTAATACAATATGGGAGATAAAGAGGATGCGGTTTGCAGTTCCCTCAAATGTAACATAAAAATTTATCTGTTTCTCTCCTTCTTGGATTCTTTCAGGTATGCTCAGAATATTGCCTGTTGTATCCTCTGCCTCTATATAATAAAACCATCTTTCACCTTTTGAAAGCCCCGTTAAGTAATCTGCATAAATAGAACCATCCTTCACCCTCTGCATTACACTCTTTTTAAAATCCTCACCCTTTGCCTTTTTATAAAGTATCCTTACCTCTTTTATATCCACACCCTCTTTCCCACTGAAGGCTGATAGAGTTATAAGCTGTTTTCGGTTTTCAGGTGAATCGTCATCAGGGATAAATATAACCTTCATATCCCCTTTTTCATAGGGCTTTACATCAGGAATCTTAAAATGGAAAAAGATACTCAAACCAATAATAACTATAGTAGTTATAATTATCCTTCCATTTGTTTTTGTCATTTATTTTAAATCCAAAAAATGTGTGAAACCGCAGGTAAACACAGATTATTCAATGAATTAAAAGATATATATATCACTTTTTAAGTAAGAATTATAATACCTTTTTGTTTTATCAATGTTTATCTGTGTCTGTGGTTAATACATAATTCAGATTTATTTCTTTGGAAATGGAACATAAACCTTCTTTGGCTTGTCAAATTTAATATCAGTAACAGCAATTTCATGGGTTACTTTAAATACAAGTTCAGCCACTTTTGATACCTTTTCTATGTTTACCTTTTCAACTGTATCAGTAATATTGTGAAAATCCTCATGGTAGCTGGATGTATAGTCTATTGAAGGAATACCCTTTTCGTAAAATGGGTAGTGGTCGCTTCCATAGTCAAATGCAAATTCTATTGTATCAAGAAGTTTTAATCCAATCTTCTCATTCACCCTATCATTTGATTCTTTTAAATCAGGGCTTCTCAAAGAACCAAGGATATATATTTCATCAGGTTTATTCCTTCCTATTGTGTCCATGTTAAGCATTGCAACTGTCTTCTCATAAGGAAATGCAGGATTATTAATATAGGCACTTGCACCCTGAAGCCCCCACTCTTCACCATCAAATACAATGAATAGAATACTCCTTTTTAGCTTATTCTTTATCTCTACAAAGGATGATGCTATTTCAAGGAGTGCGGCTACACCTGTTCCATTGTCATCAGCACCATAAAATATGTTCCCCTCTTTATCTCTACCAAGGTGATCATAATGTGCGCTAATAATAATAACTTCATCTGATTTACCTTTTATAAGTCCGACAATATTTTTGCCTATGATAGTTCTATCATTAAATTTTATTTTTATATTTACAGAAAGACCCTCTATTAATTTCTCTCCATCTATTACTGCCATAATTACAGGTACATTTATTAGTGGCAATTTTTGTCTTGCGATAGCTGAGGTGGTTTTAATCTCCAATAATGTATCTGTCATTGATGGGTGCTGGGACTTCCATCTTTTTTGGTAAGACGGGGAAATGAATTCTGGGAAAGTAGTCAATTCATTGTAAATTGCATCAGCTGACTTTGTAACAATTATCAACCCTTTTACACCACTCTCCTGTGCAAGTTTAGCCTTTTTAATTAGCAATTCATTTCTCTTTCCACCTTCGTTGATTGTATCATCCAATACAACAACTATCTTATCCTTACATCTTCTATAATCATCTATATTAAGTCCATAGTTTGATAGGCATGTAACTCCTGATACCTCACTCTCTCCCGAGAAATAAAGGGGAATAAAATTCAACTTCTGTTCAAATATTTTACTGCCCATGGATAAATGATTATCACTGCTCAAATACCTTACTTTTATCTTAAAGGATTGTAAGTAGCCTGAGTATTTATCAGAAGGCATAAGCCCATATTCAAAAAATAGACCTTCAATATATTCCCTCGCCTTTTGACTGCCGAGACTTCCCATCAGTCTCCCATCAGTCTCCTTTGATGCCAGATAGGTGATATGTTTAAGTAGATTTTTTTCAGAGATCTCTGGTAACTGCAGAGATAAGGCAGACTCCTCTCCATATAATATATTGCAGTAAATAAGAGAGAGGGTTATAATGAAAAAGTAGACTTTGAATTTACGCATCTTGTCCGATTATAAAAAAGTATTCATATTTTATCAAGCAATTATGTTTAGAAAGAAAATTAAAAACCTAAGCGAAATTCTTGACGAAAAAACGATAATTAAGGTCGAGCGATTGAAGAAAAGAAGAATACCAATAAGACTCAAATTCTCCGTTTTTATTACTAGTTTAATAGTCATGATTATGTTCTTATCCAGCTATCTGGTTTTCAAAGAACAGAGAAGTCAATTTACAAAACAAATGGTAAGTTTTGGTACTATTATCCTCAACAACCTATCAAATAACTGTTCCATTCCACTTCTTGAGAATGATGAGGCATCACTTAATATACTCATTGAAGAGATATCTAAAAACAAGGATATAGTCTATGCGATGGTCATAGATAAAAAAGGGGTTATCAAGGTTCATACGGACATCAACAAAGTTGATAAAGAATATGAGCCTTTAAAGGATACAATGGAATTGAAAAAGGATAAAGACCTTGAAATCTTGAAATATAAAGAGGGTGAAGCAGAGATTCTTGATTTCTCCATGCCTATAGAATACCAGAAGGTATCCATAGGGACTATTCATATAGGCATTTCCCTTGAAGCTCTGGAGAAGAATATAGGTGAGGTAAAATTATTTGTCATGGCAATTACCGTTTTATTTATAGTAATCGGAATTGGAATGTCGTTCTTAATAGGCACCCTATTTTCAGAGCCCATTCACAAACTTGTAGAGGGAACAAGAGAGATTAAGAATGGAAATTTTAAATATATAATAGATATTACGAGTAATGATGAGCTTGGCGATTTGACACTGGCATTTAATGACATGGCTGATGGCTTAAGAAAGAAAGAGATTATTCAGGATTCATTCGGCAAATATGTAACACCAGAGATTGTTGATATGATACTCCAGAATCCTGACGAGAAATGGCTCAAGGGTAAAAAGTTAAATGTTACAGTTATGTTTGCTGACATAAGGGGATTTACAGCATTCTCAGAGAAAAAGGAGCCAGAGGATGTTGTTAATATTTTAAATGAATATTTCAGTATGGCTACAGAGGTGATACAGAAGCATGGTGGACATGTGGATAAATTTGCGGGAGACGAGATAATGGTAGTATTTGGCGCCCCTATATCATATGAAGACCATTCTGTTAGGGCAGTAAGGGCTGCGGTATCTCTTCAAAATGAATTAAAGAATTTTAACTCAAGGAAAACAGGTGAAGGCAGAGAGGCAATAAATATAGGGGTAGGAATAAATTCAGGCAATGTTGTTGCAGGAAATCTTGGCTCAAGCAGAAAAATGGAATATACTGTTATAGGGGATAATGTAAATCTTGCATCCCGCTTGACACGGGAGGCAAAGGCAAATGACATAATCATAAGTGATTCAGTTTATGAAAAAGTGGGAGATATTGCCGATGTTGATAAACTTGAACCAGTTATGGTAAAGGGTAAGAGTATGCCTATTAAGATATACAGAGTTAAAGAGTTGAAGAGTCAAGGGGTCTAGGAGTTAACTCCCCCACTCCTTAACTTTTAATGGAGGATTCATGGAAAAAACTCGCATTGTGCAGCTAACGGATTGGCTAAGAAAATTATCAGATCTTTTTCATATAGTTATAGCTGTCTCGCTTTTAATTTCGGCAGCTTTAATTTTGATTAATGCTATTACACACTTTAAATCATTTGCCAGCGACTCGGTATCCCATTTGATAAATGAGATACTTTTTGTCTTAATAGTTATGGAGATATTTGTCACTGTTATAACTTACCTCCGTGAGCATAGGGTTACATTTCAGCCATTTCTCGTAGTGGGCATCATCGCATCAATAAGAAAGATACTTACTATAGAGGCGCATCTATCTGTGGAAGAGGAGATTACCAGAGAAGTTTTTGTTAGAAGCATGATTGACCTCGGTGTGAATACTGGGATTGTATTTATCCTTGTCTTTTCGTTTTATCTATTATCTAAGGCACCCGGTCCATCCGAATGTGCAGGATGTCTCGGTGTTGAGAAGGTAACAAGGAAGATAGAAGAGTTATTGAATGATAAGAAGTAATAGCCACTCTGGGATTATTGCTTTTTAATCTAATAAATGGTAGCCTGAAACAAATTTTTAATGAGGGAGGAGGTTATACATGAAAAAAATAGAGGCAATTATCAAACCGTTTAAGCTGGATGAGGTAAAGGATAAGCTGAATGAGATAGGCATTCATGGAATAACGGTTAGTGAGGTTAAGGGGTTTGGAAGACAGAAGGGACATACGGAATTATACAGGGGTGCAGAGTATGTAGTTGATTTCCTCCCAAAGGTAAAGCTTGAGATAGTAGTTCCCGACGATATGACAGAAAAGGTTGTTGATACACTTATTAAATCTGCCCAGACAGGGAGGATTGGCGATGGGAAGATATTTATTATGAATTTAGAGGATGCGGTAAGGATAAGGACAGGCGAGAGGGGCAATGATGCTATTTAAGCTGCTCCAGTGATTTTAAGAGATTCTTTGCCTTTTCTATATATTCCCTCGCCTTTTTATGCTCAGGCTCTATTTCAAGAACGATTTTCCACTGTTCAATTGCCTGAGTTAATTTCTGCTCTCTAAAGAGTTTAAGTCCGTTTTTATAGCTATTTTCAGCCATTTTCTTCAAACCCGCCTTAACTTTCTTTATATAATCTCCAACCTTTTCAAAATCAGGCTTGAGGTTTAAGAACATCTGCAATGCGTTTTTGTACTCCCCTTTCTCAAAATGTGCTACCCCCTGCTTGTAATATGAGAGGTTTAAATGTTTTATTATCTCAGGATTTTTCGGATATTTTTCTTTAGCCTTTAAAAACTCCTGAATAGCTCCTGCATAATCTCCATCTTCGTATAAAGAGAGGGCAACACTGAGATAATCTTCTACCCCTGTATCTGTCTCACCTGACGGGGCAAGTAATCGTGACTTTGCAATGAAGATGTGCCATCCCTTAAGCTCCTCTATTACTAATGGATTGTCTGGCTTTAACCTTAATGCAATTAAAAACTCTGTTCGTGCCTTTGATGGGTCATTTTTTTTTAGAGATAGCCCCTTTTGATAATGCTTTTCTGCCTCTATGTCTGCCATTGCAGATAGTCTCTTTACCCCCGCTTTAGCTTCATCATTAGTTTGGTCTATTGTAAGTGCTATCTTAAATTCCTCTATTGCCCCCGGAATCTCCCCCTGCTTTTCAAGACTTAATGCCCTTTTAAGATGCTCATCTAAAACTGATTTGAATGGGTCTATTATGACAGGTGGAGGTTTTGTTATTTCTAAAGAGGGCTTAGGTTTGGCAGGCGGAGGGACACAGGCAAAAAATAGAATACAGAATACAGGATACAGAATACAGAATAAAACTTCTGGACTATGACTTCTGTATGCTGGCTTCTGGCTTCTGGCTTCTGAAATCATAACTATTCTTTTTTGAATGTCTCTAATAACTTTATAAAATCCTCAATCTTTTCACTATTAAAAACCATTGAGCGGTTCAGAGAAAAATTATTATGGAAAAACGGGTTACCACCCTTTATTACTGTGAAGGCACCTTCATATTGGTATTTCTTCAGTATTTCAATTGCTGCATCATTAAAGGTGCCGAATGGATATGCAAGTAATGTCGGCCTGATTCCAAGCCTCTGTTCAATAATCTTCTGAGATTCTCCTATTTCTTGTTCAATCCTCTGCTTATAAGCTGTTTCAGATTCATTATCCTTAGTTTTAGACAGGTCTGTGTGAAATCGTGTATGTGATTGAACTTCAATAACCCCATCATTGAGCATCTCTTTTATATCATCCCATGTAAGGGTTATTTTACTTGGCTTAATTAAATCTGTATAGACAAAGAGTGTAGCCTTAAAACCATATTTTTTCAAAATTGAGGCTGCTATAGTCTTTACATTCTTCCAGCCATCATCAATTGTTATTACAATAGAATTTTTTGGGGGACGCCTCTTATAATTTACAAAATCAAAGAATTCACGGAGGGTTATGACATTATAATTATTTTCCTTTAGGTATACCATCTGCTTATCAAACATCTCTTCACTTACAATCATTTTATCTTTACTCCCAGTCTTGCCGAACTGGTGGTAACAGAGGATGGGAATTGTCAGATAGCCTTCAGGGTAAAGACCACCTGGGTTTAATGATTTGAGGGGGACTATGATTTCCTTATTTTGTGTAATCGACTGATTCTGATTAAATTCTGAGATGATATAGGAGAGATTTTTATCGCCGTAATATTTTTCTGATAACGATTCGTAAGTATCTGACGGGCTTGCAAAAAATACTACATATTCTTCTGATTTTCTCTCTTTACTTATTTCTTCAGGCTGTTTTTTCTCTTCGGCTTTTGGAATAGGTGTTGGTTTTTTTTCTGGCGGAGGGACAACCCCGGCACACCCGATTGAGAAGACAAGACAGATTGCAGACAAAAAGACTGCCAATTTGTTAGTTGACATTTTAGTTTTCCAGATTAGAAATTACAAATACCAAATAATTACCAAAAAAATAAACAGTTTAGAATTTGAAATTTGAGATTTGTTATTTGGCATTTCATATCTTTCTATCTATCCAGTATCTTTCATACTCTTTAAGGAAAGAGAGGGTTTTTAAATCTTTTATCTTATCAACAAATATAACTCCATTCAGATGGTCTATCTCATGTTGAAGGACTACTGCAAGAAAACCATTTGCATCAATTGATACCTTCTTGCCGTTTCTATCAATTGCATCCACTTTTATGGAAGTTGAACGCGGGACAACTCCCCTGAAATCACCAACGCTGAGACACCCCTCCCAGCCATCTGCCTTTTCCTCTGAATAGTATGAAATGACAGGGTTTATTAAAACTATAAGGGGTATATTAGGTGCCTCAGAATATCTTACACTGCCGGCAGATTCAATTACTATAATCTGTTTTGATTCATGAACCTGCGGTGCAGCAAGCCCCACCCCTTCATACTCCCTCATGGTTGCAACCATATCATCCATCAATTTCTGCACAAATAGACTTTTTATTTCTTCTGCAGTTAAAAGCAATGCCTTCTGTCTAAGGACAGGATTTCCAAGTCTTGCAACTTTAAGTATTGACACGATAAATCTCCTACCTATAACTTATAACCTATAATAATTTAAAAATGTTGTTAGTTGTAAGGGATAAGTAATTATATTATACAAAAATATAAAATATATAGTAAAATATCGCTAATCTTATGAAACCAACCATTTTAATAATAGACGATGAAAGTCTTGTTAGAGAAAATCTCAAGACGGTCTTTGTTATGGAAGGGTATGAAGTCGTCCTCGCTGAGAATGGAGAGAAAGGTATCAGTAGGTTTTCTGATAGTGAACCTGATGTTGTCCTCCTTGATGTTAGGCTCCCTGATATAGATGGCAAAGAGGTATTGGAGAAGATCAGAAAGATTGATAATAATGCAGTTGTTCTTATCATTACAGGTGCACCCGGTTTTGAAGATACTGTAGAATTTATAAAGTCAGGAGCTTATGACTATCTTCCAAAACCTTTTGATGTTGGGGAACTCAAGTTTCATGTAGAAAAGGCACTTGAATCAGCCCGATTAAGAAAGAGGGTTGAGGATATTGAAAGACAGGAAATAGAGAAATATGGTTTTGATAAAATCATAGGTCAAAGCAAGGCAATAAAGGAGGTATGCTCGCTTGCATCAAAGGTTGCTGTTAGCAGCACAACCCCTGTGTTGCTAACAGGTGAGAGCGGGACAGGAAAGGAACTCCTTGCCCGTGCCATACATCTATCAAGCCCGCGTAGGGATAAGCCATTTGTAATTGTAAACTGCACTACACTAAGTGAAAACCTCCTTGAGAGCGACCTTTTCGGACATGAAAAGGGTGCATTCACAGGTGCAATAAGAAAGAAAATAGGAAAATTTGAGATAGCACAGACGGGGACAATATTTCTTGACGAGATTGGTGACCTCTATCCAAAATTACAGATGAAGCTTTTGAGGGTATTACAGGAACATGAGATAGAGAGGGTCGGAGGCACATTTCCCATAAAAGTAGATGCAAGGGTTATATCCGCCACTAATAAGGATTTAACGGCAATGACTAAAAATAATGAATTCAGGGAAGACCTCTATTACAGATTGAATGTTGTAAATATAAAGCTCCCCTCTTTGAAGGAAAGGGGAGATGATATATTATTACTCTCAAGGAGGTTTGTTGCAGAGTTCAGCACAGAATTTAAAAAAGAGGTAAAACTCTCTAATGAAGCTGAAAAAGTCCTGATGATATACCAATGGAAAGGGAATATCAGAGAACTGAGAAATGTAATTGAGAGGACAGTACTCCTTTCAAATAAAGATACCATAATGCCTGAAGACTTTCCTGAAGATATTATATATGCTGATTCTAAGTCGGCTGCCGAGCAATCTGATAAGAAGAAGCCACTAATAGATATACGAGATATTCTCCCATTGAATAACCTTGAGGAGATGTATATAGCTGCCGTGCTGGATAAGGTTGGAGGCAATAAGAGTGAGGCAGCCCGAATACTCGGCATAACAAGACAAAGACTTGCAAGGAAGACAACAAAAAAAAGTTTATAAGATAACAACTAAATGATTGAATACCAATTATTTTTTTGCATCTCAGTGCATTAGTGGTTTGGTTGTATTAAATTAATCCAGTTTGTTCTAATTCATACCACCGTTACTCTACTTCAAATAAAATATTTTATTCTAGCTGACATATTTTAATCTAGCCTAATCTCTTGTAAATAAAGCACTTTTAAGAA
>DNJG01000167.1 GCA_003489165.1 Nitrospinota bacterium
GTCCAAATATAGGGGTGCAGTCCAAATTTATGTAAAAAAATCTCCTTTCTTACTTAATAATTACAATTCCCTCTTAAATGTAATTGTCGCGATGACAATAGTAATGAGGGCGAAGAAAAAGAGAAAAACTAAATCCCATTTTACAGCCGCAATGCCTGCATTCTTAAATAGTATTGCCCTCAGTGCATGAACTGAATAGAGTTCAGGGTTTATAGCAGAAAATGACCTGAGCCAGCCGGGAAAGCTCTCCACAGGGTATATTGCCCCACTTGGAAAAAAGAATATGACATTAAGAAACCCCCCAAGCACACCCACTATCCTCGGATGACTTGCCCTCCCAAGTATAACAAACATCATACCCAGAAGACCAAGTGTGGACAGAATTATAACTACAATAATCAATACAATATTATAAAATGTGAGTGTTTGCCACAGATAGATGCCTGTAATCAAAGAACTGAAAAACAGGACAAAGATGGCTATAACTGTTGTTATAAAAACACCGCTTATTACAAGCCCCATAACAATGTCCAGTTTTGTTAAGGGTGTTAAAAAATGGCTTTCATCAATCCCAAGAAATTTGTCCATTACAATATTGAAGACACCTGTCGTCATAGCGCCAAGAAATATCGCCATGATTACAACACCCGGAATCAGTGTCTGGTCATAATCAATCTTTTTATAGAGTTCTATCTCACGGAGCTTTGTCTTTGTCCTCTCCTCACGGACAGATATGAATTCATTTTTAATATCAGATAGTGCCGATAAGATTGATAACCTTATGGAATTTGCAGAGATAGACTCGGCATTGTCCATAAAAAATCCGAGTGTGCCACCTTTCCCATGAATCACATCCCTGCTGAAATCTGATGGGATAATGAGAACAGCCTTGAATATTCCATCCCTCAAGCCCTGCATTGCAGACCCCTGGTCTGATAGGTGATACATCCTTACAGTTTTTGGTCCCGCCTCAACAGCATGGAGAAGTTCAACAATCCTCTTCGCATAGGGTCCGCTGTCCATATCAACAACTGCAAGGGACAGATTCTTCAACTCACCCTGAAAAGAACTGCCAAGAATAATGAGATAGAGAATTGGCATGACAACACTTGCAACAATGACTATTGGATTTCTTATAAACCTTCTCAAATCCCTCTCAAATATTGCAAGAAAGCGTATCATCTGCTCATCTCCCCCATTTTCTGGGTATCCCTGCACCTATGAAAAAGCTTACCTTCTTAACCTCTTCCTCCCTGATAGGCCTTCCTGTGAAATGGATGAAGACATCCTCAAGGGTCTGCTGTTTTAGAATAACTGAGGAAACCTTTGCTCCAATCTTTTTTAACAGGTCAATAAGCACAGGGATAGACTGTGCCCCGTTATCAACAGACACCCTCATTGTCCCATCACTTGTGACTGCTGTATGCACAAAGGAAATTTTCTTTGTCTCCTCAACTGCCTTATTTGAATCTACCCCGCTGAATGAAAGTTCAACCACATCTTTCTGCGGCAGTTGTTTTTTTAAGGCATCAATTGTATCCATTGCTACAATCTTCCCATAATCTATTATTGCCAGCCTGCTGCACAAAATTTCCGCCTCATCCATATAGTGGGTCGTCATGAGTATTGTAAGGCTGTCTTCATTGCGAAACTTCTGTAAAAGCTCCCAGACTACATGCCTGCTCTGAGGGTCAAGCCCTATAGTCGGCTCATCAAGAATCAGTATAGAGGGCTTATGTATAAGTCCTCGTGCTATCTCAAGCCTCCTCCTCATCCCGCCTGAGTATGCCGCCACAAGCTCGCCTGCCCTCTCCTTCAATTCAACCATCTCAAGGAGCTGTTCTATCCTCTCTTTTCTCTCCCTTTTCGGAATACTGTAAAACCTCGCATATATATCCATATTCTCATAGCCTGTAAGGTCAAGGTCAGTTGTCATTGCCTGCGGGATTACGCCGATTACCTTACGGACTTCTGCTGACATTTCTTTCACATCCACACCCATCACCTTTGCCTGTCCCTCTGTCGGCTTAATGAGTGTCGTCAATATTCTTATGAGGGTAGTCTTCCCTGCACCATTGGGACCAAGAAGACCAAAAAACTCCCCCTCATTAATATTAAAGGAGACACCATCAAGGGCAGTCGTAGTGCCGAATTTCTTTACGAGTTCTGAAATCTCTATTGCTGTTGGCATTGGCTTAATATATTTTCACCATTGCTGTTACTCCGGGTTTTAATAACCCATTAGTTTCCTTTACACCTATCTTAACCCTGAATGTCTTTATATCAGCCCTCCCCCTCGTAACATCCCTCTGTGTGGCAAATTCCCCTTCCCTCCCGATTTCTATCACATCTCCTTTGAGCTCTTTATCTGGTATTGATGGTGCTGTTACTATCGCCTTACTGCCGAGTTTTATCCTGCCTATTATAGTCTCCTCAATATCAACCCTCACCCAGATATTTTTAAAGTCATGGATGGTATAGACAGATGCACCTGTATTGACCATCTCCCCCTCTTCAAATGCCTTATATACAACTACCCCATCTATAGGTGAAATTATCTCAGCATCCTTCAATTGTGTCTCAAGCAGATTGAGTGATGCCTGAGATTCGTCAACCTTTGCTATTTCAGAGGATATGCGGGCATCAAATACTCTGATATTTGCAATAGAGTTTTTTAGCTTGGACTCTGCTGCACTCCTCCGTGCCTTTGCAGAATCCAACTGGGCATTTATTGCATCATAGTTTGTCTTTACTGTATCCATATCCCTTTCAGATACAAGTCCATCCTTAAAGAGTGATGCACTCCTCTCCATATTTTTTCTTGCTTCCTCCATCAGGATATTTATTCTCAAAACCTCAGCCTCTGCTGACTGAACCTCTGCTTTAACTGTATCAATCTCAATTTTTGCATTTTCAAGACTTGCCTTGCTTACATTAAGATTAGCCTTTGCACCTGATAGGGACTCCCTCCCCTTTTCAAACATTGCCTTTAGTTCCTTATCATCCAGTCTTATGGCAGTTGCCCCTGCCTTTATTATTTCCCCCTCTGAACAGCAGAGCCAGATTACCCTGCCTGAAATCTTTGGCCCAAGCTCTACCTCCTTCACCTCAATAATACCTGTGGTATCAATGTAATCAACGAGCATCTCCTTATGGATAAATTTTGCATAGATTATCAGGAGAGCGGCAATAACAATAGAGGTAATAATTATAGTCTTTTTCATCTTAATCCCTTCGCTGAAAAGATTTTTATTCTAATGAAATAATGCCACTAATCCTCTTAAATTGCAATGCTGTTTTAGCCTTAGTTTTCATTACAAAAATCCTGGCATAAAAAAGAGGAGATTTCTAATTATGATTGACAATACAATGCTTTCTGATAGTATACTTTCTAAAAAAGTTTTTAATTCAGATTGCTTCATCGCTTATGCTCCTCGCAATGACACTTCTGCTTTCTATGTCATTGCGAAGCAATCTCCGGGGCACCCAAACGAAGTTTGGGTCGTGAAATTCCTATACATTAAATTA
>DNJG01000121.1 GCA_003489165.1 Nitrospinota bacterium
AGATTTTACCGGATATGTCATCATCTCTTTTGCAAGTTTTACAGGATGAACCTTTTCCTTTAAGACATTGATGAGCCTCTCCTCTACCTGAATCATGGTCATATCCCTTATTGTTGCAGAAGATGCAGTCGGATGTCCACCGCCGCCAAACTCATGGGCAACTGCCGCAACATCAACTGCCTCTATCCTGCTTCTTGCCACGAGATGAATCCTGTCCTCCATCCTCACAAGGACAAAAAGGCAGTTCAGATTTTCCATATCCTTCAGCTTATGTGTAAGGATTGCAAGATCACCGATATAATGGTCAGATGATGCAGTGGCTACAGCAACCGGTAAGCCGTTTATATCATGTATCTCAAGCCCATGAATCAGGTCATTTAAAAGGGAGAACTGTTCAGGGGAGAGTTCCCTGTATATAAAATCTGAGACTACATTGAGGTTTGCACCAATTGATAAAAGATAAGCAGAAGCCTCCAAATCCTCTGGTCTTGTGGATGTAAAGGTAAGGGAGCCTGTATCCTCATATATACCGAGTGCCATAATTGTTGCCTCTGCAGGGGTGAGGGGGATGCCCTTTTCCTTTAGGAGTTCAACAAATATTGTAGTTGTAGAGCCCCTCTCTTTTACGACTGTTACCTCAGATTCTATATCCTGTGGTGTGTTCGGGTGATGGTCATACACATGGACTGACACACCCTTTCTTTTAACTACACTCTCAAATGGACCGATTCTGCCTGTTAGTCTTGTATCTACAATGATTAAGGTTGTTATCTCATCAAGTGATATATTTTTAAGCTTGTCAAACTGGAAGGAACAGTCAGAGGCTTTTAAAAAATCCCTCACATTCTTCTCCTGCGCCCCCGGAAATACAATCCTTGCATCAGGATAGAGCTTCTTTGCAGCAAGCATTGACGCAAGACAGTCAAAATCCGCATTGAAGTGTGTTGTAATTACTTTCATAGAGTGTCATTGCGAGGGGCTTTGCCCCGAAGCAATCTCGGACTAATCTAAAAAATCAATTTAACCACAGATTACACAGATTATCACAGATTATTTAAGGTTTTAATCTGTATTATTTGGGTTAATCTTTTTCATTAAAAATACAAGACCCATTATAAACCACATCATTGTGGCAACTTCAGCATCTCCAAAATTATTTTCAAACATACCCGCCACATGGAAGCCGGCAACTGCCCCAACTCCTCCGATGGTGATAGATTCCATAAATTTTTCATTCTGACTTCTGGCTTCTGGCTTCTGGCTTCTGAGATTTAAGTATATCTTTATCCCTTCTTTGAAAAATATAATCCATATCCATAAAAATACAGCCAATCCGATTATCCCATGTTCAGCCGCCTGTGTCAGGATAGTGTTATGTGCATGGGCATCTGAGCCAGCACTAAATTTATGGCTATATTTACCCCTGTAATTGTTTATTGCCTTGCTATAATTATCCATCCCAACACCAAGAGGATGTTCAATTATCATATCTATTGTGCTTTTCCAGATATAAAACCTTTCAATATTGGTTGATATATTAAATATGCTTTTAAAACGATTTAGGAAAGGTGACTGCAAGGAGTAAGCAGTAGGCAGTAGGGTGTAGGCAGTAAGAAATAAAAAAATTGAGCCAATTACAGAAAAGGCAATAATCTTCCTTTTTCTGTAGGGCAAGCCTTCAGGCTTGCTTATTTTTGCAGGGCTAAAGCCCTGCCCTACGAATACTAAGACGATTATAAAAAACATGGCAAATATAGACCCCATCCACGCATTACGGGTCATGGATGAAATTAGACCTGCGAAAATCAGGATAGTAGGCAGTACAGTATGCAGGAAAAAAAACTGTTTATTTTTTACTATCTGTTGCACCCTGCTTAAAGATAAGCTGAAGCTGAGAGAAAAAATCAGTAATAAAAATCCGCCATAGGTCATGTGATGGTCAAAAAAACCGGTTGAAGCCACACCTCCTTCTGCTGTCCACTGGACAACCTTCCTTCCTTCGGGCCTTGCTATATCCAATCCCGGAAAGATATGCTGAAGGACACCATAAATAGATACAATTGATGTGGTAATGAGAAGGATATAGATAAGTCTTCTTACCATCCTCATATCTTCAATAAATGTGAGCATTGCAAAAAATGTCATTGCAATCCAGAATTTATGTATTGCCTTTGCACTATGAGAAAAATCAGCACCCAATAATGCTGCAATAATGACTATACAAAAGTAGATAAGGAAAGGATAGTTGAGAGGTATTCGAGCAAAAATTATCCGCTTTTCAACAAGCATAAGGGCTATCCATGACAAGAGTATAATTGATAGGGCAATCTGGGTAGCGGAGATAGAAATGGCGAAGAAAAGTGTGATGGAATAAAATCCAAAATTTATAGCCTTCTTACAAAACCGGGCAATATCTTTCTGGCTCATGATAAGACTTTTTCAGCAACTTTAATAATATCGCTAACGCTGATTTCTTTTATACACGGGACAGGAATATCAGCGTATTTGCATCCCCAGTTACAGCAGTAGCAGTCCATGTATTTATAGACGGTGTTCCCGCTATTATACTCAGGAGGGAATCCACCGAAATGCCCACCTCCGTATATCATAACAGTTGGAACACCCATTATCCATGAGGCATGGGTTGTTCCTGTTTCATTCCCAATGAAAAACCGTGAATGCTTGATGATACTGAAGGCATCGGTCAGAGAGGTCTTCCCTCTCAGGTCAATAATAAAATCAGGCAGTTCAACTGAGCCATATTGATCGTGTCCTATGAGAATAGCCTTTATATTGAGCCGTCTGTGCAGATATCCGATTACCTCCATAAACTTATCAGCAGGATAATTCTTTTTTAATGAAGCTGAACTGAAAGAAAATGCAATGTACTTACCACCATACAGGGAGAATTTATTGATTACCCTTTCAGATATGGTGTCTTTTAAGGGGATATAAGGTTTAATATCATCGTCCGATACTTTAACATTTAATATTCGCTCCATAAAATGCCTCTCATGATTTAATACTTTAGTATATATGCCCTTCTCATCAAACATTTCAAGGGATGGAATAATACTGGCTACATTTTTCCATCGTCTCTTCTTTTTTAAGTCCATAACAACACCACCATATAGATAGGTCATTGGAATTTTCAATATATGCAGCATATCACGGGACTCCGAGGAATTTAGTATGGAATTCACAGCCATTCCAAAGCCAATATCGTTCAGACAGTTAAGCAGCTCATATCTGTATTTAAGCGATGCAAAGTATTTTTTATTATCTATGACTATAACATTTTTCGTATATAACCTTGCAGCATCTTCCACATTGTTATTTACAAGGCAATATACCTTATCTCCAAAATGTCTTATATAAAAACTCAATATCCCACTGAACAACAAAAAATCCCCTATGGAATTATCCTTAATTATTAAAACCTTTTCAGAATTGGGCTTCTTGGGAATAAGAGCTGGAAATACAAATCTTCCTGAAACCTTCTTCAATTCATGGATTATCTTTCCCATAACCTCTTTTCCACTTCTTTAAAGACAGTATCCACACTAATCTTATCCATACAGTCGTAATATTTGCATTTTTCAAATACACATTTTTTACAGAAGGGAACATCAGGCATAATTGCAATATCATTTTTTCCAATGGGCCCCCATCTCTTTGGCTGACATACATATATAGGGCAGTAAATTGAGACCACAGGAGTGCCTACTGCTGTGGCAATATGGATTGGCCCTGTACTTGGTCCTATAAGAACATTGAATCTCTCTATAACACCTGAGAGTTCTTTTAGTCCTGTATAGCTTATATATTTAAAAGCCTTTCCTTTTACCCCCCCCTGCCCCCCCTTAAAAAGGGGGGGATGGAGGGGGGGTATTTTCACACTATTAATTATCCTATCCACCAGCTCTTCTTCTCCTGGCCCCCCTGTTACAAAAATAACAGCGCCTGTCTTATCAATAATTTTATCTGCAAGCTCTGCGTATCTTTCAGGCTTCCAATTCCTTGCAGAGCCGCCACTTCCGGGATGGATACCCACAATAGGAGTTATGAGTTGTAAGTTATGAGTTAGGAGTTCAGAAAAAAAAACATTAACCTTCTTTGTAATTTTATCTGGAACATATATTTCAGATTGTCTTACAGGTTTTGCACCGAGTATTTCTGCCAGCTCAAGATTGTAATCAGTCTCATGTTTATCAACCTTTGACCTGTGCTGTTTTATCCTGTCAGTAAGGAAAATCTGGGCAAGCTTTGTTCCAGGTCCTATCCTTCTTGGTATCTTAGATAGATAGGTTAATAGACCAACTTTGAAATCAAGAAAGAGTATAAGTGCCGTATCAAAATTTTTATTTTCTATTTCTTTTGCAAGCTTAAACAGACCCCTTATTGTTCTATGCTCCCCTTCAGGGTCATAGATTATAACTTCATCTACATTAGGATTATCTGTAACAATATCTTTTGTATATGGTCTGACAAGGACTGAAATGGAAACTGATGGGAAGCTATTTTTTAGGGATTTTAATACCGGAGTGGATAGAACCACATCCCCTATACGGTCAGTGCGTGCTATAAGAATCTTTTTCATAAAAACATATAAAAACCACGAGATTAACACGAGATTATCACAAGAAATGTCATTCTGAACCCTTCGCCTTGTCATTCTGAGCGAAGCGAAGAATCTTGATGTTTCGCTCAGGGCAGGCTCCGTGAGGAATCTGACCCGCAGGGTCATTCTGAACGAAGTGAAGAATCTCATAGAGTTCCTTCGCTACGCTCAGGACAAGCTTCGGGCTTCGCTCTCAGAATGACAGCAGTGCTGTCATCTGTGTAAATCTGGTGAAATCTTGTGGTTTCGTTAGCTTTTTAAAACCCTCCCCACATATACTGCCACTGGGTTCCCTCCATGTATATATACTGATTACAAGCCCTGCATGTGGAAATTTCATCAAATTTAAGTTTAATCTGCTTCTGTCTCAAGTTATTAAGAATTTTACCATTCCAGA
>DNJG01000007.1:0-54793 GCA_003489165.1 Nitrospinota bacterium
GAAATGGAAGGAAAGGTCAGGGGGTGAGATAATAAGACAGCTTAAGAGACTCGGTGCCTCATGCGACTGGAAGAGGGAGAGATTTACAATGGATGAAGGGCTCTCCAAGTCAGTGAGGGAGGTCTTTGTCCGGTTATATGAAGAGGGACTAATTTACAAAGGAGATAGATTAATTAACTGGTGTCCGAGATGCCATACGGCACTATCTGATTTAGAAGTTGAGCATGAAGAACAAAAGGGACATCTGTATTATATAAAATATCCGCTAACCCACCCCGGAGAGGGTTTCATAACTATTGCAACTACGCGCCCTGAGACAATGCTCGGAGATACAGCGGTGGCAGTAAACCCCGACGATGAGAGATATAAAAATTTTATTGGAAAGACCGTAACCCTTCCGATTGTCAACAGAGAGATTTCTGTAATTGCAGATTCCTATGTGGATAAGAGTTTTGGGACAGGGGCATTAAAAATTACACCTGCCCATGACCCTAACGACTTTGAAATCGGAACAAGGCACAACCTGCCTAATTTAAAGGTAATTGCTGAAGATGGGACAATGAATGAAAATGCAGGAAAATATAAAGGTTTAGACAGATTTAAGTGTCGAAAGGTATTGTTAAGTGATTTAGAAAAGGAAGGATTTTTACTAAAGGTTGAGGATTATATACATTCTGTCGGTAAATGCTACCGATGTAAGACAATTGTGGAGCCGAATCTGTCAAAGCAGTGGTTTGTCAAAATCAAACCCCTCTCCGAGCCTGCCCTTGAGGCTGTAAAGGATGGGAGAATCAGGATAATACCAAAGGGATGGGAGAACACATACTTTGAATGGATGAACAATATAAAGGACTGGTGCATCTCAAGACAAATCTGGTGGGGGCACAGGATTCCTGCATGGAATTGTTTAGACTGTGGTGAGATAACAGTTTCAAAAACTGATGTAAAGGAATGCAGTAAATGCAAAAGCAAAAATATTGAACAGGAGAACGATGTCCTTGATACATGGTTCAGCTCAGCCCTCTGGCCATTTTCCACACTCGGCTGGCCGGAGAATACAAAAGAGCTTAAGACATTCTATCCGACCTCTGTTTTAGTGACAAGTTTTGATATTCTGTTTTTCTGGGTTGCAAGAATGATTATGATGGGTCTCAAGTTCAGAGGAGATATTCCATTCAGGGATGTATATATCCATGCCCTCGTAAGGGATGCAGAAGGACAGAAGATGAGTAAATCAAAGGGGAATGTTATAGACCCTCTCATAATGATGGAGAAATATGGAACCGATGCCTTCAGATTTACCCTCGCAGCCTTCGCCGCACAGGGGAGGGATATAAAACTCTCTGAGGAGAGGATAGAGGGATATAGAAATTTTGCAAACAAAATCTGGAATGCCTTCAGGTTTGCAATGATGAACTTGGAAGATTTTAAGAATACAGTTTCCGCTTCCGATATAACCCGTCTAAATCTCCAACTCTCTGACAAATGGATTTTGAGCAGACTGCAAAAGGCTATACGAGATACAAGGAAAGGGCTTGAAGAATATAAATTCAATGAGTCGGCAGGAATTATCTATCAGTTTTTCTGGCATGAGCTATGTGATTGGTATATAGAAATTATAAAGCCAAGACTTGCCGCATCTGCTAAAGAGAGAAAAACTGCACAATCGGTATTATTATATGTCATGGAGAACAGCTTAAGGCTCCTCCATCCATTCATGCCTTTTATAACAGAAGAATTATGGCAGCAGCTGCCCCACAAGGGGGAGAGTATTATGGCTGCCGAATATCCGGAATTCAATGAAGCACTATTAAATGAAGAAAATGAAAAAGAAATGAACCTCATCATGGGGATATCAAGGGGGATAAGAAATATAAGAAGCGAAATGAATATATCCCTTGCAAAAAAAATAGATGTTATATTAAGGACAGGGGATGAGAAAAAACTACAGATGATTGAGAGGCAGAATTTATATATATCCGAACTTTCCAGATTAAAAAACTTAAGTATTACAAGAAACGGAAAAGAGCCAAAGATGGCTGCAACTGCTGTTGTAGAGGATGTTGAGATTTTTGTCCTTCTTGAAGGCATTATTGATATTCAGGAAGAAAAAAACAGGCTCAGCAGAGAACTTGAAAAAATCAACTCAGATATAGCGACACTGAATAAGAGATTATCAAATCAGGACTTTATAAACAGAGCGCCTAAAGATGTGGTAGAAAAAGATAAGGAAAAACACCAGTCCTTGACTGTAATGGCAGAAAAAATTCAGCAGAATATTAATAAGATTCAGGGCTGACTTTTTCAAATGGCTCATCCTTCTCAAAATCAGGACAGTAATAATCCCTGCTTGAATACTCCTGAATCCATCCATTCTCAAGCCCAAACATTTTAAAATAATCAATTACCCTCTCGTATTCAGCTTCAGTTAAAGAATTTGAGAGCAGTATGTTTTCTTTTGCCTTATGTGTCGGGAAGTATTGGGACATTACACTGAGAAAAGTTTCTCTGCCGACCTCATTGCTTATAAATCTTAAACTCTCCTCACTCCCGGCTATACCATTAGGCAGAACAAGATGTCTTATAATCAAGCCTCTTATGGCAATATCATTATCATCAACAATGAGATTTCCAACCTGCCTCTTCATCTCTAAAATTGCTGCCTTTGATTGTCTTACATAATCTTCCGCCCTTGAATAATCAAAGGAATTATTATTATCACTGTATTTGATGTCAGGAAGATAGATATCAATTATACCGTCCAGAAGTTTTAGTGTATAAAGCGACTCGTAGCTGTTGGTATTATATACAAGTGGAATCTTTAATCCCTTTTTAACTGCTATTTCAAGAGCCTTTACAATCTGGGCAGCAAAGTGTGATGGCGATACGAGGTTTATGTTATGGCATCCCTTAGTCTGAAGCTCAATCATTATGTCTGCAAGCCTTTCAAAACTCATCTCTTGATTTCTTTGGGATTTTTCAGGCTGAGATATCTGGTGATTCTGGCAGAAAATACAGTGGAGATTACAGTTTCCAAAAAATATTGTCCCTGAACCTTTATTACCGGAAATTACAGGCTCCTCCCCATGATGAACACAATAGCTTGAAACAATAGGAAGATAACCTGAACGGCAGAAACCAATCTCACCCGCCTTACGGTTGATATGACAACTGTGAGGACAGAGTGTGCAATCCTCAAGCAAATTATCTAAACTTGCAACACGATTATGGAGTTCACCTGAACTGATGAGACTTAAATAATTAGGAGTGTTATAGCTCATAGTGCCGAGGGCCGGAATCGAACCGGCACGGCAGTTTCCCGCCGAGGGATTTTAAGTCCCTTGCGTCTACCTATTCCGCCACCCCGGCATTCAAAACAAAGACCTGATTAATTTTATAATTTCGTTTATTATACTATAACTCTGCCTCATTTAAAAGATATGGCAGATAAGATTCTATGCCAATAGGCATAATATGAATACTCCTGACCATCCCTTTTATCTCTCTGATAAATTCAGCCGCAATCCTTATCCCCTCTTCCGTCTGATTCTCTGCCGTCTCTACCCGCTTTGAAATATTCTCAGGAATTTTTTTAGTCAATACCTTTTCATTCAAAAAGTTAATCATCTTTATAGACTTAATCGGAGAAATCCCGATAAGAAACTTTGTATTCAATCCCCTCACCTCTTCAAGAAATTTTTCCAGAGATTCCTTGTCAAAAAACGGCTGTGTCTGAAAAAACTCAGCACCTGCATCAATTTTCTTTTTGATTTTTATCAGCTCAAGTTCAAACGGCTCAAAAAAAGGATTGGCAACCCCCCCTACAAAAAATTTTGCAGAACTCTCTAACCTCTTGCCCGACATACAGACGCCCGTTTCCATTTCTTTGATTACCTTTATAAGCTGAATAGAGTCTAAATCAAAAACAGGCTTCGCATCAGGGTGGTCTCCCAATTTTGGATGGTCGCCTGTCATTACACAGATATTCTCAATCCCGAGCGCACCTGCCCCAAGGATATCGGATTGAAGGGCAAGCCTGTTTCTGTCCCTTGTACAGGCCTGCATTATAGGATTATGGCCAATCTCTTTTAAAAGATGACTGAATGCAAGAGAGCACATCCTCATAATGCCCCTCTGGTTATCAGTTACATTGATTCCATCAACCCTTCCTAAAATCTTTTTTGCAATATCAAGGCTTGATGCAGTATTGACACCCTTTGGAGGCGGAATTTCAGTTGTAACTACAAAATCTTTTTGAACAAATATTTCTCTAAGCCCCATTTATAACTCTTCCCGGAATCGTCCCTGCCGAGTGCCTCTTTGCCGGAAGCACCTTTGATAATCTGTCAATTGTGTTAGATTTTTTCATCCTATCATATATTGAAATCCATACACATTCTTTTTTGTTATCCACCTCACACATCCCCTTTATACTCCCCCCGCATGGCCCATTTAAAAGACTCTTTGAACACCTTGTAACAGGGCAGATACCCCCATAGTTTCCTATAACACACTCCCCGCAGGTGGAACACTTTTCATAGAAATGTTGATGCCTAAATACATTCCCAAGAAAAAGACTGTCGCAACCCGGATACACACTGCAATTCACAGCCTCTGCAACTGCCTGAACACCGGCGCCGCAGGCAAGCACAAGTATTGCCTCTGTCTTATCAACAGCAACCTTATTCTGTCTTAATACCCTTCGTGTATCAAGCTCAAGGCATGGTGCATTGATTACAGCAGTGCCAGTGACGGTCTTCCCCTTCTCAGTCAATTTTGATGACATCTCAGCTACCTCTTTTTCTCCGCCTGTCCTGCATATAGTCGCACATTCCCCGCACCCCACAATAAACACAGAATCCTGTCCATCCATCATTCCAAGCAACTCATCAAAATCCTTTTGTTTTGTGATAATCATAATTCCTCCCTAAAAATATTTAGCCATATACTTTCATCCTTTTAGAAATAGAGGCTAAAAATTGTTTATATTTGCTTTCCTTCGCACATAAAGAGAATCATCCCGTTTATTCCATACGGTGTTCTTTGCCAAATTTGAAAGGTAATATTTTAATTATCTAAAGATTCTATATGTTAATAACTATGCTGATAAAACTTACCAATGCCTTTAAGGTTGAAATGTGGGAGATGTTTGATTTTGGTCATATACCCTGCTTTATTCCACTGTTACACTCTTTGCCAAATTCCGGGGTCTATCCACATTGAGCCCCCTGCGGAGTGCCACATAGTAAGCCAGAAATTGAAGTGGTATGGACATGATTATGGGAGTAAGATACTCACTCGCATGAGGGACATAGAGGACATGCCTTGCCATTTTAATAACCTCAGTATCACCCTCAGTTGCAAAAACGATGACAACACCATTTCTCGCCTTTACCTCTTCTATATCTATCAGACTCTTTTCATATAAACTGTTCTTTGGTGCAAGAATTACTACAGGTGTATGTTCATCAATAAGGGCTATTGGTCCATGCTTCATCTCCCCTCCCGGATACCCTTCTGCATATATATAAGAAAGCTCCTTCATCTTCATTGCCCCTTCCAATGCAACCGGATAGTTTATCCCTCTTCCAAGATATAGAAATCCCTTCTTTTCGTAGAACATCTTTGAGAGCCCCTCTATCTCCTCCTCAAGCCCCATGACATCCTCTATCTTTCCAAGGACAGTAACAATATCATTAATCAATCCTGCAGTTTCATTTTCATTTATAACACCCTTAAATTTTGCAAGATATACCGAGAGTATGTAAAGGGCTGAAAGGCTGCTTGTAAATGTCTTTGTAGATGCAACACTTATTTCAGGACCAGCGTGGATATTTATGGTACTGCCAGACTCCCTTGATAGACTGCTTTCAATAGTATTGCAGATGGATACAGTCTTTGCCCCCTTTTTTTTTCCATCCCGCAGGGCGGCAATTGTATCTACTGTCTCTCCCGATTCAGATATGGCAATTATCAGTGTATCTGAATCTATAATGGGGTTTCTGTATCTAAGCTCCGAGCTTATATCCACCTCTACAGGAATCCTGCTTATCCCCTCTATCATGAATTTCCCGATTAATCCTGCATGCCATGATGTACCACAGCCCGTTATAAACACCTTTTTTATATTTTTAATATCTAAATCAGTAAGTTTGAAATCCTCAAAAATAATCTTTCCGCCGGAAACCCTTCCTCTCACTGTATCCCATATAGCCCTTGGCTGTTCAAAGATTTCCTTGAGTATGAAATGCTTATATCCACCCTTCTCCATTAATATGGGGTTTAAGCCGAGCCTCCTTATATTTTTTTCAACCTGTCTATTATTTTTGTCATATACCTGCACACCCTCTTTCTTGATGACAGCAATCTCCCCATCATCAAGAAATATAATATCCTTTACATAATTCAATATTGCAGAGGCATCGGAGGCAATAAAAAATTCACCCCTTCCTAAACCTATTACAATGGGGTTTTCATTCCTTGCAATAACAATCTTCTCCGGATCGGCAGGACTTATGGCAACAATGGCATAAGTCCCTGAAATCTCCTTAAGGGTTTTCTGAACTGCATTTTCTAAATTACCTGTAAATTTTTTATCAATGAGATGGGCAATAACCTCTGTATCGGTATCTGACAGAAACTTTCTACCTTCTTTCAGAAGGGATTCTTTCAGAGAAAGATAATTCTCAATAATGCCATTATGGACAATTGCTGTCTTACCGGCTATATGAGGGTGGGCATTTTCCACAGAAGGTTTGCCGTGAGTAGCCCATCGGGTATGTCCAATACCAATCATTCCTATTAAAGGCTCATTATAGAGGCTTTCCTTCAGGACATCTATATTCCCAACCCTCTTCCTTATGCCGAGGCTATTGTCTTTAATTACAGCTATACCTGTAGAGTCATAACCCCTGTATTCAAGCCTCTTTAAGGTATCAATCAGTATTGGGACAGCATTCTGCCACCCTATGTAACCCACGATTCCTGACATATATCTCCTCTGCCTTTTTCAATTCCTCCTGTGTATTTATACCCATTATCTCATCAGGGTCTTCTGCTATTAGGGTCTCTATCTTTAGAGACGATTTAAAGGCAAGACCAACTACATCTGTAAGATAATATTCCTGCTGTAAATTATTCGTATCTATTTTTTTTAATGAATTAAATAAAAAATCTTTTTTAAAGCAATATATCCCTGAATTTATCTCTGTTATCTTCTTTATCCCAGGTGATGCATCTTTTTCTTCAATTATATTTATAGCTCTTCCTTCTGAATCCCTGATTATCCTTCCATATCCTGTAGTATTATCCACATTAGCTGTTAAAATTGTAACCACTGCACCTGAGTTTATATGTATTCTAATAAGTTTTCTGACTGTGTCTATCCTTAACAATGGGACATCGCCTGACAGAATTAGCAGATTGCCATTATAATTTTTCAGTGCCTCTTCGGTCTGCCGAACTGCATGTCCGGTCCCTAACTGTTCCTTTTGCTCTACAAACTTTATTTTTTCCACTGACAACTGTTTCACTTTTTCTGCACCGTGGCCAATCACAACAATCATCTTTTCAGGATTTAACCCCTTTGCAAGGTCAATTACATGGACTAATAAAGGCCTATTAGCTAATGGATGGAGAACCTTCGGCAGATGAGATTTCATCCGTTTCCCCCTCCCTGCCGCCAGAATTATAATAGCCAATCTTTTCATAAAATATATAAAGTCTAACATTTAAAACTGCATGGTGTCAAAATATGTTATCAAAAGTCATAATAACCCATAAAAACATGGGATTTTTCAAATGTCAAAATAAATTAAAATAATACTTGACAAGTTTTATAAGGTATATTACATTAATGCCTAACAGATATATTTAACATTTTTTAATTTTTTACGAGGTTGTATGATTTCTTATAATCTAACCCATTTAAAACATCTTGAGGCGGAGTCAATACACATCATTCGTGAGGTGGCGGCCGAATTCAACAACCCTGTGATGCTATATTCCATAGGAAAGGACTCTTCGGTTCTTGTCCATTTATCCCGTAAGGCATTTTATCCCGCCCCAATCCCATTTCCTCTCCTCCATGTGGATACCACATGGAAGTTTAAAGACATGATAACCTTCAGGGACAGCTTCTGCAAGGAGCATAACCTTAAATTAATCGTGCATATAAATAAGGAGGGCATAGAAAAGAACATCAACCCATTTGACCACGGCTCAAATATCTATACCAACATTATGAAGACAGAGTCCCTGCGTCAGGCTCTGGATAACGGGGGATATGACGCCGCATTCGGCGGGGCAAGGCGGGACGAGGAAAAATCAAGGGCAAAGGAGAGAATATATTCGTTCAGGGACGAAAGACATCAGTGGGACCCAAAGAACCAGCGTCCAGAACTCTGGAACATATACAATGGAAAGGTAAAAAAGTGTGAATCTATCCGTGTATTTCCACTGTCAAACTGGACTGAACTTGATGTCTGGCAGTATATCTATCATGAGAATATAAAAATCGTCCCCCTCTATTTTGCCGGAGAGAGGCCTGTAGTAAAAAGGAATGGAAATCTGATAATGGTGGATGACGAGCGTTTTCGCTTTCTTCCCGGAGAAAAATCCGAGATGAAAATGGTCCGCTTCCGAACACTCGGTTGCTATCCGCTCTCAGGGGCGATAGAATCAACTGCGACGACCCTGCCCGAGATTATACAAGAGATGCTCCTTACGAGGCAATCCGAAAGACAGGGACGGGTCATAGACCATGACGAGGCAGCATCTATGGAGAAGAAAAAGCGGGAAGGTTATTTTTAGATAGTAAAGGAACAAAAACCTGATTAACCACAGAGGTCACAGAGAAAGAAAAAAAATAAAGACACTGAAAGACACAGATAAATTATGATTAACACAGAAATAAAGAACTATAAAAATCATAAATAATCAGTGTAAATCTGTGTCAAAAAATTTAGTTTTTTCCCTCTGTGTCTCCGTGTCTCTGTGGCAAATCTTATAATTTATGAACGAACAGGAGCTTATACAAAAAGATATATTGGCATATTTGAAGCGGCAGGAAAACAAAGGGCTTCTCCGCTTTCTTACCTGCGGCTCTGTGGATGACGGCAAAAGCACCCTCATCGGCAGGCTTTTGCACGATAGTATGCTCATTTATGAAGACCAGCTCGCTTCTATAAAGAAAGAAAGCGAGAAAAGCGGCTCGGCAGGCGATGAGTTGGACCTATCTCTCCTCGTTGACGGACTTGCCGCAGAGAGAGAGCAGGGAATAACAATAGATGTGGCATATCGCTATTTCTCTACCGAAAGGCGCAAATTTATTATTGCAGATACGCCGGGGCATGAGCAGTATACACGCAATATGGCTACGGGGGCTTCTAATAGCGATTTAGCCGTTATTCTGGTTGACGCCCGTTACGGCATCCTGCCGCAAACAAAGAGGCACAGCTTTATATGCTCCCTCCTTGGCATAAAACATATAGTAGTAGCCGTAAATAAGATGGATCTCGTTGATTACAGTGAGGATGTATTTGAGAAGATATGCGATGACTATAGGTCGTTCTCCGTAAGGCTTGAAATAGACGACATCCATTTCATCCCTATCTCTGCACTGAAGGGCGATAATGTAGTTGAGGCAAGCAATAAAATGACATGGTTTAAATCAGGTCCGCTTCTCAACTATCTTGAGACTGTTCATATTGCATCAGACCGCAATCTTATAGACTTACGGCTTCCAATCCAGTATGTCGTCAGACCCGACTTAAACTTCAGGGGCTTTGCAGGGACGATGGCATCGGGCATACTCCGTCCTGGAGATGAGGTGGTCGTTCTCCCCGGCGGACAGAAAAGCCATGTAAAAAAAATAGTCACATTTGACGGCAATTTAGAGGAGGCATTCCCTCCGCTATCAGTAACCCTCACACTTGAAGATGAGATAGATGTAAGCCGCGGCGATATCATCGCCCGTCCGGACAACCAGCCAAGGGTTGGAAGAGAACTGGAGGCAATGATTGTCTGGATGGCGGAGCAGCCAATGACACCTATGAACAGATACCTCTTTAAGCATACCTCTAACATGATTAGCGGAACTGTATCTATGCTTAGATACAGGATTAATGTAGATACCCTTGAAAGGGAAGACTCAAAGGAACTGAAAATGAACGAAGTGGGGCGGTGCAGGGTATCGCTGGAGCGGTCAATCCCCTTTGACCCTTATAAAAGAAACCGCACTACAGGTGCATTCATAATTATAGACAGACTCACCTTTAACACCGTAGGTGCAGGTATGATAATTGACCGCGAGGCAGAAGGCGAGGATGGAAAGGATTTCTGGGGTGTAGAAGTATCGGATGAATTTTTAAGACATCAAAAGAGTCGTGTATCCATAAAAGAAAGGATAGAACTTCACAAGCACGAGCCTTTGACTATACTTCTTACAGGTCTTCCATTCACTGGAAAGACAACTATAGCCTATGCCCTTGAAAGACGGCTCTTTGACAATAGACTAACAGTTACTGTGCTTGACGGGTCAGATATGAGGAGCGGCATCAGCAAGGATTTGGGTTTTACTGCAAAGGAAAGGTCGGAAAACATGCGCCGTGCAGCCGAAATTGCACTTATGTTCAATAATTCAGGGTTAATCTGCATCTGCTCATTTGTTGCTCCAGATGCCGGGGTGCGTGAAAAAGCGCGAAAATTGATTGGCGGTGACCGTTTCTTAGAGATATATCTCACTGCCTCGGAAGAGACCCGCCGCAAACGCGACGAACAGGGTGCATATAATAAGGCAGACAAAGGGGAGATAAATGAATTCCCGGGAATATCGGCGGCTTATGATGTGCCTGAGTCACCAGACCTTATTCTTGAAACCGATAAGCTAAATGTTGAGGAGTGTGTGGACAGGATAATACGTCTGCTGGAAAAGAGGAGATAAAAATTGGAAGCAACCACAGATAAACACGGATGAACACAGAATTTTTTAGATGCAAGATGCAAGAAAAAAATCTTACTTCTGGCTTCTCACCTCTTGCTTCTTGTTTTTCTCTGTGCCTCTGTATCTCAGTGCTTTAATTATGTTTTTGTTCCTATAAGGTATTTTAACAATTCTAATGGAGGTGATAATTATGTCAAAGATAAAGTCAAAAAAGGATATGAGAATCACTGTTGACCATAATCTGGAGGAGAATGTTAAAAAGAAGATTGTTGTTGATGCTGAGATTGAAGGCAAGGTTGGAAAGATAGATTTTAATGAATTGAAGTCCGGCGGTTTTATAAAACAGAGACAGAAGGATCTATTTACCGCAAGGATGAGATGCCCTGGCGGAAGGATACCGGTCAAGAAACTGAAGAAGATTGCAGAGATTGCTGAAAAATACGGCGGGGAATATGTCCACTTAAGCTTCAGGCAGTCCCTTGAAATCCCCTATGTTAATTATAAAAGCTTCAACAAGATGATAGAAGAACTAAAAGAGGTAGACC
The DNA here is from genome assembly GCA_003489165.1 of Nitrospinota bacterium. GTDB lineage: Bacteria > Nitrospinota > Nitrospinia > UBA9942 > UBA9942 > UBA9942. The sequence goes on from DNJG01000007.1 coordinate 11,488, forward strand.
AGAATATTGCCTCTTGCGGCCCAAGAGTAAGAGTGCCTACAGCATGCAGCGGTTGTGAATACAATCCAAATGGACTGACAGACACTCAGAAAATGGCACAGGTGGTAAATGAAAAATTCTTCGGATATAGGTGTAATCATAAATTTAAAATATCATTTTCTGGCTGTCCCATAGATTGTGCAAGGACAAATGAGATGGACTTGGGATTTCAGGGCGCTGTATTTCCCGAATGGAATGAAGACCCATGCACAGGATGCACTATATGTGCATCTGCATGTCTGGAAGGGGCTATAGTTCCGCATCCACAAACAGGAAAACCTATATTTGATGTATCTAAATGCCTATATTGTTCCGATTGTATAAGGGCATGTCCCACAGGTGCATGGCAGCCCGGCAAGATAGGGCATGTGGTAAGAATTGGGGGAAGGCATGGGAGACATCCGCTAAACGGCTCTGTTATAGCCAAATTCATAACTGATGAGGAGGTTCCAAAGGTAATAGAGATCGTTCTTGAATGGTATAAAAAGAATGGCGAGGGCAAAGGCAGGGTAAGGATAGGAGAAATACTTATGGAGCCGGGGAAACTTGAGAGCTTAGTTAAAGAACTTGAAAAAGCTATTGGCGGCAAGGTTATAAAAAGTGCAAAACCGCCTCATGCGGTTCATATAAATCAATATGATTAATTTCAGTATTTAAGAAAGGAGGTTTTAAACACATTATGAGCAATGTAAAAGTAAGTGCGAACACAGATATCGGAGTAGATGACTCAATAAATCTCTCCAATGAAGTCTGTCCTATGACCTTCGTCCTAACGAAGATGAAACTGGATGCCTTGAAGCCCGGCCAGCATCTTGAGGTCGTATTGCCCGCAGGAGAACCGGTGAGAAATGTCTCTATAAGTGTTAAAGAAGAAGGTCATAAGGTTTTAAAGGTAGAAAAGATGGGTGATTTTTTCAGGCTTATAATAGAGAAGGGATGAGAAAAAATGAAAAAAATAGATGAAGCGGAAATAGAAAGACTTGGATTGGAGTTTGAGAAAAAAACTCCTCAAGAGATTATCAGGTTTGCTTTAGATAAATATGGCAACAGGGTGTCCTTTGCATCAAGCTTTGGTGCGGAAGATGTAGCAATAATAGACATGATTACAAAGATAAAACCCGGGGTAAGGGTGTTTACTTTGGAAACAGGTTATCTCTTTCCAGAGACACACGATGTTATAAAGCGGATTAAAGAAAAATATAATATAAAACTTGAAACTTATGCCCCTTCTACGACTGTAGAGGAATTTGAGAGACAGTATGGAAAACTATATGAGACAGACCCTGATAAGTGCTGTGCAATAAGAAAGATTGAGCCTTTAAACAGGGCAATAGCAGATAACTTAGATGCATGGATTACAGGTATAAGGAGGGACCAGTCACCTACAAGGGCGAATACAAAAAAGGTAGAGGTGGATAAGAAATTTAATCTTGTGAAATTCAATCCAATAGCCGATTGGATATCTGAAAAAGTATGGAATTATATAAGAAAGAACAATGTCCCGTATAATGTCCTCCACAATAAAAATTATCCAAGCATAGGCTGTGCCCCCTGCACAAAGCCTGTAAAATCAGGGGAAGACCCGAGGGCAGGAAGATGGGCAGGAAAAGAAAAAACAGAGTGCGGACTACATACATCTAAATAATTTAAGATTGAATATTTATAAAGTCTCCTATAATTTTCAATTTTCAGTCTTCAATCTTCAATCAAGATGGAAACCATTCACATAATCGCAATAGGTATATCCTTTCTCCTCGCTATGAATATAGGTGCATCCAACTCTGCCGCAGAGATGGCTGCTGCTTACGGTGCAGGCGCGCGCACTAAAAGAGAAGCAGTAACACTGATTGCTATATTTGCATTGCTCGGTGCAATAATCAGCGGCGGTGCTGTAATAAAAACTCTCGGAAGCGGATTAGTTCCAGGCAATACTTTCTCTGACACCTTTGCAACTGTATTTATAGTCCTAATTGTAGCCACTACTTTTGTAATATTTGCAAATTACTTAAAATCACCTATTGCCACAACCCATGCAATAGTATGTGCTGTTGTAGGGGTCGGACTTTATACAGGCGAATTAAATACGAAAAAATTTATCCAGATAATAATATGGTGGATTCTCACCCCTTCCCTTGCCTTTATACTCAACTATCTTATTGGTAAATATCTATATTTCAAGATACTCCATTATCTTACAACCCTTGGTTCTGAAGAAAAGATAAAGAAATTGCTTTCCATTATAATAACTATATCAGGGTGTTATGTCGCATTCTCCGCAGGCTCAAATAACGCTGCAAATGCAGTAGGTGCAATTGTCGGAGCGGGGGTTATACCATCTTCAAATGCCTCTATACTTGCTGGACTTGGGATGGGGCTTGGGGCTATACTATTTGGCGGGAGGATACTTGATACAGTTGGAAAAGGAATCACTGATATTGGTATTGTAAGGGCAATATCCATTGAATCAACAGGTGCAACAATAATATATATTGCATCTCTCATGGGTATTCCTGTATCACTAAATGAGACAATTACAGCAGGAATAATTGCTACCTCATGTGCCAGAGCAGGTTTTAAAAAGACTGCAAAAAATGAGCATGTTGTAAGAATACTATTTTTCTGGTTTATTGCACCATTCTTTGCTGTAGGTTTAAGTTATGGATTGACTGCACTATGGATGAATTTAAAATAGACAAAGAGTTAAATCTGAAAGGAACTATCTGTCCATATAATTTTATTAAGACAAAACTTGCCATTGAAGGCATGGACAAAGGGCAGATAATAAGGGTCATTGTTGATTTTCCAACAGCACCAGATGATGTATCAAGAGGGATGGAATACGAAGGGCATACTATTTTAAAAATGAATCAGCTAAATCAAACAGACTATGAGATTGTCATAAAAAAAGGGGATGGGCAAGAGAATTAGAGTAATTTTAAAATTTGCTGGAGCAGATTATAAGCCGGATTCTGTCCACCACTTAAAGTGGGAGATGACCATTTATCTGCCCTTTATGTCGCCATAAAGGTTTAGCGGCTTACCCGAAGACATCGGACGGGCAGTCCTATCGCCTTCCTATTTAGCCTTGCTCCGGGTGGGGTTTTCCATGCCCATGATGTCACCACCATGGCGGTGAGCTCTTACCTCGCCTTTTCACCCTTACCCCGCACACCATGAAACATGAAAGAACAAAAACATGATTAACCACAGAGGTCACAGAGAAAGAAAAAAAATAAAGACACTGAAAGACACAGATAAATTATGATTAACACAGAAATAAAGAACCATAAAAACCATAAATAATCAGTGTAAATCTGTGTCAAAAAATTTAGTTTTTCTTCTGTATTCTCTGTGGCAAATTTTCATGCTTCATTATATGTGCGGGGCGGTATATTTTCTGTGGCACTATCCGTAAGGTCGCCCCTCCTTCCTGTTAGGAAGCACCCTGCCCTCTGGAGTCCGGACTTTCCTCCCCCACACTTATGTGTGGGAGCGGCCATCCATCTGCTCCAGCAAATAAATAATACAGACTAAAAGTCTAAGAGTCTAAGAGAAAATGATAAAAATCAAATGATTTAAACTTTTAGACTTTTAGACCCTTAGTCTCTTAGACTCTTACTATCCTGTCCAGTAAAGCACCCTCTGGCAGTGGGGACATTTAATAAGAACTTCATTTTTTCTGATTTCACTTGCCAATTGTGGAGGAAGGCTTAAAAAACAACCCTGACATATCCCGTCTGAAAATCTTGCCACTGCTATCCCTTCTCTGTTCTTACTCACCTTGAGGTAATTCTGAAGAACTTTATTGTCCAGTGAACTGCTTATGGATTCCCTCTGCTGTTTTTTTTCTTCTATAGTTTTTTTAAATCCCTCTGTATCTTTTTCTTTTTCTCCTTTAACCTCCTGAAATCTTTTCTCTTCTTCCTTGAGTAGTTTTTCCTTTTCTTTTAGTGTCTTTTGTTCTTCATCTATTAGCTCCATCAAGTTTAAATCTTCGTCTTCTAATTTTTTTATCTTCTCCTTCGCACTATCAACCTCTTTAAGAAGGGCTGAATATTCTTCATTTGTTTTAACCTGAGAGAGTTTGACCTTTGTCTTAGAGATATGGTCATTTTCAATCTCAACCCCCCTCTCCTTCTCACGTCTGTCTTTATTATGCAGGTCTAACTTTTGTTTAATCTGGACTATCTCTTCTTTTATCTGCTGGCAGATATGATATAGCTGGTCTATCTCCTGAGGTATTTTTTTATAATTATCTTCTAATTTCCCGAGTTCAATATCAATATCTTGAAGATTTATCAGCAACTCCAATTGCCTATTCACTCTTAAATACTACCATACCTTAGCTTTAAAATCTATTCAGTATGTCCTCTATAAGTTTTTTGTTCAATTCACCCTTAAATTTTTCCTTTATCCTCCCTTCACGGTCAATGAAAAATGTAACCGGCAGCCCAATCACTCCATAATCCATTGATACCTTCAGATCAGAGTCTATAAGTATAGTAAATTCTACCCCTTTTTCTGATATAAATTTTTTGACCCTGTCATAACTTTCATTGTAATTTATACCTATAACCTCAATACCCTCACCCTTTCTATTATTATAAACCTCTTGTAAGAGAGGCATCTCATTGACACAGGGCGGACACCATGTTGCCCAAAAATTGAGCATAACCTTTTTACCTTTGTAATAATCAAGGTTTATAGCCTTTTTGCTTAAATCGGTCAAGGCAAAGTTAGGTGCATAGCTACCAATATTTACATTAGTGTTCTCATTATCCCTTTTACATCCTGATATTATTATTGCCAAAAGAAAAATAATGAAGAAAGCAATTTGATTATGCCTGCCGAATTTATCTTTATTCATCTATATCCTGCCTTTGAAATATTCTTTATCTTCTCTATCTCGGAATTTATTAAATTCCTCTCCTGTTCTGTAATTTTTAATCCAAGTCCTCTGCTGTAATAGTCCATAGCCTTCATTAGGTCAATCTCATAATATGTATATATGCTCCCCAAATTCAGATAAGGACTAAAATATTTTCCATCAAGTGTTATAGCATATTCAAATTCATTTACAGCCCTTTTTATATCTTTTTTAGACAGGAATAAAAGTCCTCTGAGATTATAAAGCTGTGGCGTAAACTCATTGTCTCTGTCTAACCCTATACATTCATTTATAAGCTCAAATCCTTTATCTATCTCTCCTGTAGAAAGAATCCTGTATATACTGTTAATGTTTAAATTTATAAGCTCATATCTTGCATCTGTATTTTCACTATTAATTTCAGCCGCTTTTCTAAAACTATATACTGCATCCTCAAGGCTGTTATCGTTTACACCAACCTGCCCTTTTAAAAAATAAGTGTAAGAATTAAAATATTTTTCTATTTCTTCACCTTTGTTTGAGTCCAAATCTCGGACTAATCCTTTTACAGATTTCCGATATTTCAGCATATTCAGCAGATTCTTCCCCTTTATAGATGTCCCAACATGATGAATCCTCGGTGCTGTAAATTCTACATAGGGGTTATTATCAGTAACAATAGGAACTCCATCAATAAATTTATGTAAATCTTCTTCATCCATCATAAATGTAGAGAGGAGTTGAAATGGATTGAATATTCCTATCTCTTTCAGACTTTCCTGTATCTTTTTATTATTAAGCCTTTCCCTGAAATTCTCAAAATCTATTGCCAATTTTTTATCAGAACCTATCATAATTGCATCCCATTTTGTAAACCACATTGTGGAATGCGGAAATACAGACACAAAAGTTGAAACCAGCATCTTAAAATCATCTTCTGAAAGATGATGAAGGGGTATCCAATGAGATACCATTCCGCCCTCTTTAAGACGGGATTTACAGAGCATATAATACTCCCTGCTGTAGAGATTCACAATACCTGCATTTGACGGCGGGGGGGGTTCTGATGTGATAAGGTCAAATTTTTTATCTGTTGTCAGCAGAAAATTTCTCCCATCCTCAATAATCATTTTAAATCTGCTGTTATTAAGTATGTCCCTGTTTCCATCAGAGAAATATCTGCCGCCGTTGAATACCTCTCTTGATATATCTACTGCATATATCTCACTGACATTGTGGTCACCGACAGCCCCTGCCGTTGAACCAGTTCCAAAACATATAATCAGTGCATCCTTTGGGTCAGGATGGAATAAGAGGGGGAGATGCGCCTGAAGCCTCTCAAGTTGTAATGCACCCCTGAATTCACCTGCAATAGGGTCTCCATTTATCCAGAGCCTCTTTACAGGTTTTCTAAAGGGGGTAAGGTCTGTCTCCTGAGATGAGACAAGGACAGTCCCTGCTATCCCTTCTTTATAATAAAGTATTTCATTCCCTTTATCTATCTTCCCGATGCTGATTAATTTTGGAATATCTCCCGTTCTTAATATAAAAATAATAATGATAACACTGATAGTAATAGATAATATGGAAATAAAATATCGGGCAATGCTTCTTTTGCTTATATAAATCAGGATAATACCAAATAGAAGGGGAATAGCTCCTGTCCATATGATAGATTTCTGTATTCCTATGAGGGGAAGAAGTATAAAGCCTGCAGAAAAAGAACCTATTATTGCACCTATAGTATTAATCAGATATACCTTTCCTATACCTTTCCCGATATCTTTCATCTCAAATTTCAGGGTTTGAGCTACTGCAGGAAAACTTGCTCCCATTAATAGTGTAGGAATAATCATTATGAAAAATGCCATTAAAAAGGTTGCAAACATTCTCCCTTGCCAATGTCCGATACCAACAAATTGTGATGCCCATGAAATGAAGTTATTGAGCTGAGAGGCAATGAAATTGTGATTTGCAAACAGAAGGAGAGATAAAAATCCCATCAGACCAATCAAAATTTGAAAGACTGCAAAAATGGTTACCAAGTTCTCACTTTTAAAAAATTTAGGTCTTAAATTCCGAAATCTAAAATCCGAAATCCAAAATCCAAATATAAGGCTCCCACCTGCTATACCGAGGAGAAATGTAAATAGGATTATTGAAAACGCATATATGGTATTATCCAGAATCAGTATAAGAACCCTTGTCCATAACACCTCATAGGAGAGTGCCGCCATTCCTGAGAAACCAAAGGCAAGAAGGATTAAGGTCGATAGTTGGGAGTTGGGAGTTGGGAGTTTTGAATCTTGAGTTTTTAGTTCTGACTTCTGACTTCTGACTTCTGACTTCTGACTTATTATATACGCCCCTCCCCCTGCAATTAAATTCAAGAGGGCAGCTGAATAAAGCGATTGTGTAACACCAATAACCTCTATCAGGTAAAAACCTGTAATAATACATCCTGCAACTGCCCCGAAGGTATTTAAGGAATATATAACTCCTGTATCAACCCCTATTTTGTTCTCACTCTTTATAAGAAATCTTGATATAACAGGAAGCGTCCCCCCCATCATAGTTGTTGGAAATATCAGGATTAAAGAAGATATTAGAAATCTTTCTGCAGAGAGAAGTAAAAAGCTTCCCCCTGTTAATACATGAAGTTTTACATACAGCCATTCTGTAAGTGAAAAAATATTTGGCAATAAGATAGCGTATAAACCTATTAGAATCTCAAGAAGTGCATATACCTTCAGAGGATTCCCCCTCTTATCTATGAGTCTGCCAAAGATATATCCCCCTATACCAAGCCCTGCCATAAATACGGTAAGTACAGTGCTTATTGCAAATGAGGATACACCAAATACGAGTGAAAGGAGGCGGGTCCAGACGATTTCATAGATAAGCCCTGAGGCGCCTGATAGGAAAAATATGAGGAGGATTAAAGGTCTTGCATAGTTCATAAAAAGTTTCAGAATATCAAAGTGTCAAAGTGTCAAAGACTTTTAACTCTGATACTCTGAAACTTTGACACTATTTCTTTAATATCTCCTCCGGCGGGCTCACCTTAACTTTCAAATCTGACTTTTTTGATATGCTTCCGATTTTAGACAAATTCAGCTTGCCTATCTTATTTCCTGACATCATTGTAAACCATATGTTATTTTTTAAATCTGCCGTTATTGCAAGCGGCTGACTATCCTTCATCGGTATATCGTATTCTTTAAAAATTTCTGAATCAGGGTCAAATCTTACAATCTTGTTTTCATATCTCAAGGCAAGCCAAATATTATTCTCTTTATCTATAGCCATACGCTGCGCCCCCTTTTTCCCCGGAATTGGAAAGTCCTTGAATTCACCCGTGGCGGGATTAAGTCTTACCAGCTTTTTGTCCTTCAGCCTGCAAAACCATACATTCCCTTTTGAATCAATTGCAGTGCCTATAGGCATACTCAATGGCTGTTTTAGTTCATACTCCTTGAATTTTCCATTTTCATGATTTATCATTCCAATTTTGTTTCCACCCTTTTGAACAAACCACATATTTCCTTTTGAATCACTGGCGAGACCTGATGACTGGCTCATGGGGGTAGGGATATCATATTCCTTAAACCTCTCCTTAATCCCCTCTTTTTGAGAAGAGGGTGGGGTAAACTTAGTTATTTTATTTCTGTTCCACTCTACAAACCATACATTGCCCTTTGAATCTGCCGATATAGAGGCAGGATTACTCTGTGGAACCCGAAGGTCAAACTCCTCAAACTCCAATGTCCGTGTATTAAACTTTCCAAGCTGATTGCCTTCCTGCTCCGTGAACCACAGGTTATTATCTTTATCTATTGTCATATCCGTAGATTCACTTTTAGTTGTAGGTATCTCAAACTCCTCAAAGATATTTTTTGAAGGGTCCAACTTTCCAATCTTATTTGCACTATATTCCAGGACCCATACGATACCAGAACGGTCTACAGCAATATCAGTCGGAGAACTTAAAGGGGTAAGAATGGGAAATTCTTCAAAAGGGGTATCTTCGGAGGCAAAGGCAAGAAAAACAGAAGACAGAAGACAGAAGACAGAGAACAGAGAACAGAGAACAGAGGACAGAAGAAAAACTCTAACTTCTGACTTCTGACTTCTGACTTCTGACTTCTTATTTCTCATACTGCCTTTTTCTTTACAAAAACCAAAGCTGATATGACAACAACCACTATGAGCAGTATGCCTGATATATAAACCCATAAAGGCACTTTACCACCAACTGCCGATTTCTGCATCTCTTCTGCATACCTTTTATCCCCTTCCGAGTGTTCATGTTTGTGTGCCTCATGAATTTCAGGAACAGAAGAAATAACTAATTGTCCAATCTTATTTGCCCCTCTCTCATTCTCTGTAAACCATATATCCCCTTTTGAATCTATAGCCATATTCATAGGCTGGGAATTTATTGTTGGTATGTCAAAATCGTGGAATGATGCAGAATGCGGCTCAAAGTAGCCTATTTTATTCATCATATCATCTATATACCAAAGCCTCCCTGTTTTATCAAATATGATGCTCTGCGGAACGCTATTATAACCGGGGAGTACTGCCTCACTCATCATACCCGTTGACGGGACAAGCATTGTAACCTTGTGGCTGTGAAGCTGTGGAAACCATATATTTTTTGAGTTGTCAATCAATATCTTACCCGGTCGGCTTAGAGGGGTAACTATCGGAAATACCTTATAGGTTTTGGTCTTTGGGTTAAACCTTCCTATCTCATTCATTGCCACATCGCTAATCCAGATATTGTCTTCTTCATCTACTGCAATGCCTGCGGGATGACTACTGGATTTAAGGTCATATTCAACAACCTTCTTTATCTTAAAGTCAAGCTTTCCGATTTTACCGCTATTCCATTCAATAAACCACACATTACCCTCTGAATCCAGTGCTAAGTCATTGGGACTGCTCTGTGGTGTCGGTATATCATATTCTACAAATTTTTCTGTGGATGGTTCAAAACTGCCGATTTTATTGCCAATCTGCTCCACAAACCATAATTTGTCATTTTTATCTATAATAATGGCGCCCGGACTGCCAAGAGATACATCATAAACCTCTTTTGGAGGGGTTTTTTCTGTAGGTGAATATTTCCAGTTACTCTTTGGAATTGATGCCGTAGATGGTATCTGATATTCTTTGAAGGTCTGATTTACAGGATCAAATTTAACTATCTTATTTGTAACCTGTGCTGTAAACCAAATATTATCTTTTGAGTCAACCACTATCCCGAATGGATGGCTGTAAGGGGTTGGGATTACATATTCATTAATTACAGGTCCTTCGCCATTTCTTGCAGAAGGAGCAATTTTGGTATCCCCATGCATTGAATGCTGTCCCTGTTCGTCTCCCGTAGATATATTAACAAGGAGATATAAAAATAGAAATGCAAACAATAAGAATATTTTTTTAAATGGATTCATAGAAAAGTAATAGGATTTGAAAATTCAAGGGTTCGAGGGTTCCAGTAAAGCACTTGACCCCTTGACCCCTTATACCCTTATCTTTTATTACCATGTAAATGTCGGTTCATACATATGACGCATCTGCCAGTTGGCGTCTTTATATGTTTCTGCTCCGGCAAGGTCATAAGTCTTTTCCCCTGTTGTTTCATCAATACTTACCATCTTCCCTGCCTTATACTTGGCACTTTTTATCTGTCTTGCCCTGTCAACTTGATAATATTCTGCCACATTAACAGGCGGTGTATACATCCTGTGTCCCATTGATGAGTTATGACAGGCATCACATCCAAGAATCTTTGCCTGATAACCGCTCTTAAAAGTAATGCCTGCTAAAAATACTGCTATGAGCAGGACAGGGGTATTGAATACTAATTTACTAAAAAAGCCCATTGGCTCTTTATTGCCGGGATTAACCTCTGCCTTTCGTTTAAATGGTATCCTAATAAACGGCAGAAAGATTAGAAAGAACAAAAAAATGAATGGGACAATTGCACTATAAGCAAGCAAATGTTTAGTTTCACCCGTAAAATACCAGAATGGCTGCCAGAGAAGCAAAAAATACCATTCAGGTCCTGGTATATATTGTCCATCATCAGGACCAGGGATAATAGCAGGTGCATCGTCAGGAACCTGAAATTTTATTGCAAGAATAACCACTACAATTAATATTATAATCGCCAGCGAGCCTGCCTTTAATACATGATGGGGCCACCAGGTTTTTTGTTTGGTTTCTTTCATTTTAGTATCTCCCTCCTATGAAAAAATCTAATTAAACCACTGAGACACTGAGGCACAGAGAAAAACTTACAACCTGCAACTGTTGTCCGTTGTTTGTTGTCGGTTCTTCATCTCCGTGTCTCCGTGCCTCTGTGGTAATTTTTTTCTTTTTTAATTTTGAATTCTCTTTATAATGGCTCTGCTACACCTAACTTCCTTACCATCTTAAAATGAAAAATCAAGATAAACAATACAATGGCGGGGAGCACCCATACATGAATGACAAAACTCTTGCCTATTGTAAATGCTGAGATAAAGGGTATAATTAAACGCTCACCAATGATTGGTATTGTGCCAAACCAGTCTGCCCATACAACCAACTCCCAGTAACTCCTCCAATCCCATGGAAGTGTAATACCTGTCCCCATAAAGAGAAACATAAGCAAGAAGAGTAATATTCCCGACCACCAGTTCAATTCTCTCGGACTTTTATATGCCCGTCTTGTAATAACATTAACTGTATGGATGAACAGGAATGCAACAATGAGGGTTGCACTCCATCTGTGCATGTTCCTCATTAATCCTCCATAGGGAATATTATTACAAAGATATTTTATGCTATCCTGTGCCTTTTCTGCAATTGGAACATAAAAAAACATCATAAATACGCCTGAAAAGACTTGAAGAACTATTAGAAAAAATGCAAGTCCCCCGAAACAAAACCAGAAATTTGCATGGGAAGGTACTGGATAATTTAACTGTTTAACGATTCGTTCTTTGATACCTGTTCTTTCATTTAACCATTTAATCATGACATTCTCCTCATTAATGTATGACTATAAATTGAACCTGAATTATACATTAACCACAGATGAACACGGATAAACACTGCTCAAACAAAAAACTATTATAATTCTTCCTTCACTTAAAAAGTAAAATATATTTTTCTTTTAATTCATTGAATAATCTGTGTTAATCTGTGTTTACCTGTGATTTCACGCATTATTTGGGTTTATATTTTTTATCCCTCTTTTTTAAAACTCTCCTCATCCTTTGTCTCAGCCATAAAGTCTATCTTCCACCTTTTTTCCTTCTCATCAAGAATCAGATGAGTCTGACTCTTTGATACAAACGGACTGCCTAAAATAGAGGGTATAGTATATTCAACCGTTACCTTTGCAATTATATTCCCTTTAGCATCTCTTTTATTTAATATTGAACTATCAAGGATTTTTATCTTTGTGTCGGGGTCAAACTGCTCTGTCCATCTTCTAAAAGTATCCTCTTCAATCTCCTCATATTTTGTGCTTATCAGTTTACGAGCCTCTGCGGCGGCAGCCTTGCCTTTCTGGGACAATAAAAAATAAAATCTCTTAACAACCTCTTCAGGGGGTTCTTTTGGCAAATCAGCCTGAGACCAACTGCAACCTATTAAATTAGATATTAAGACTGCCAATATTATTGAAATGACTTTATTCATAAGAACCGTTTATTATTTAATAAAGAACATCTGATATTACATCTGTCATATATAATATTTATGATTAAAATCATATAACAGATATTTTAGTCTGAAATTTATTTAATTCTCCGCTAAAATGTAAGTGTTATAATATTATTATCTATACAAAAATGTCAATAATAATCTTAAAACAATAAAGAAAGGGGTTAGGATTTAACTCCTAACCCCTTCCATTCAAACTGCCCTGAAAAAACTTAATCCTCGAAATTTATATCGCAGGCTCATTACCCTCTTTAAGTGTATTCAACAGCCTATTGCCGCCTGTGATAAATTCCCTCTCTTCTGGATCTCCAAGCTGATATTCAAGTTTTGACATCTCATCATAATCCCCGACGGAGAGTGATGCTGTTCCTCCCGGTGGGTCAACAAAGAATGTCCCTCTCATTTCAAGGTGGAGTGGTCCGCAGAACTGCTGGCAGTAGAATTCAAATTCACCTGCCTTATCAGCAATGAATTCTCCTACGCCTGACATACCCCTTACTCCGTCTATCCTTGTCTTCTGGCCATAATATCCTGCTGGCAAGAATCCCATAGTAACATCAGGATTCTTTGTAAGACCTGCTGCCTTATCAATGTTTGTAAGGATTATTCTTACCTTTGCACCCTTTTTAACATGGATAAACCTTGGGATATACCCATAGCTGAATGCCTTTATCCTTACTACAGTGACATCCCCTTCCTGGGTTACACCTGGCTTTCCATCATCCCTCGGGATAAAATATCTCTTTGCACCAGCAAGATGAAGCGGCTCTAATGACGGCCTCTTTGTCAGGCTTCTGCCCGGAGTATTTTTATCATCAAAGCTGACCTTTACATCCCCCAGCTCATAACCCTTGGCAAACAAGTCACCACCCGTACCTGTATTCCATCTCTGGATAGTGGTAGAGAATATCTGCCTGCCTTCATGCGGCTCTCCATTTATTGGAACAATTTTTACACTCTTTCCATAGGTTGGAGAGAGTTCATCAATATCCTGCTCCTCAAAATTAATCGCAAATACTATACCTGTCGGATTGAAAAGACCTGTGGAGAACTTATTCTGAGATACATAGTAATGGTCATCAGGTGAAATTGAATTGTGTCCCACCCTGTAGTGGATTGGGAACTCATCAACCATCTGCATTCTGCCAAGGTCAACCTTACAGGTTGAGTCAGAAACAAAGCTGCTTATATAGTTATACTTTCCATAGGAATCAGGCTGATTGTGAAGAGGGCCTGCACCAACTGGAATAACCCTATGAACCTTTAACTGCCTCACATCAATAACAGACTGAGTTGCAGAAAGCTTATCACAAACTACAGCCCATCTGTTCGTCGGCACAAAATTGGTTCCATGCGGGTTCTTACCGACCGGGATTTCCTTTATAAATTTAAAAGGGTCCTGGCTGAAGACCATAACCGCACTGTGATAATAGTTACCTGCAAATACATATTTTCCATCCTTGCTTGCATCAGGATAGTCAGGTGCGCTTGGTGCCGGTGGCACATCAATTACTGTTGTTGCACCATCCGCAACCCTCATCTTTGCCATCTTGCCTGAAAGCTCGCCTGTTAGAAATATATATTTACCATTCGGACTCATTGCTGCTGAGTGGTGAATACCAAATGGTTTTGGATTTGCAAGAATCCTCTCTGCAAAACCAGTTTGTAAATTCAACTCAATAACTGCATCTGCACCCTTGTCTGATACCCAGAGAAACTTTCCATCAGGTGTTCCGTTGTTGTTACCGGCATTTGAACCGCTGAATGGGAAGTTGTGCATATCAACGCCCATTTTAATATATCTGTAAACCTTCATACTTGGGATACCAATAACACCGATATTCCCGTCATGTCCGCCAGCCTCATAGAGCATTGCATAATCTCTCAGAGGCGAGTCGCTGTCCTGAGGTGCTATTACCTGCCAATCCCTCTGGTCAGCAGGCGTAAGCTCCGTCTTACGGGCTTCTGCTATCCCTGCTAAAAATAATACTGCTAAAATTAAGGCTAAAAAGCCCTTTTTATTCATTTATTTTCACCTCCATTCCCTTTTAAAATCATGGCTCATGCCCAAAATATACCCCTGCCTTCATATCTGACTCTAACCTCTTAATCATGTAATCATCTGGATTCAGGATGCTTATCTTCCTTGCCAGCCATTTACCATCTTTGGGCCATCCATGAACCTCTGCAAGAGTCCCCTCTTTCAACTCAGCAAATTTCTTGAATGCACCTCTCTCTGATGGATCCTTTGTTGTCTTTACCTGAATCTGACACTCATCCTGCATATTGAGCTTCCATGTCTTTGGGGTCTTCTCAAATTTTGTTGTAAGCTCAATAACCCTTGCACCCCTGTCAATCTTTGTGATTGTCCCTATATATGATGTATCATCAGGAAGAGACCCATCATAAGAGAAGGCTATGCCGCTGGAAAGAACAAACAATGAAATAACTATAATTGATAGATATTTTTTCAAATTTTTCACCTCCTTTCATTTTTAAAATTAGTGATTAACGGATGTATAACTAAGCAAGATATATGCCACTGTCAAAAAAAAGTTAAAACCATATAACTATTTGATATTTATAGCTATTCATTCAGGCATCTCAAACTAAAATAGTAGAAATATCACATTAATGTTACACATTAAAATAAAGATATTTGAAACCTATTGAATTTATAGAATAATGTTATTCTCAAATAAATACAGATTTGTCACTTTAATGTTACAATCCTATTAAACATCTTTATTTTAGCGGTTTTAAGGGATGAAATATGTCCGAAATAGTTACATCAATATCAAAGGCATCCTTCAACAATTCGCTTGCTATTATCTCATGCGGCTCGCCAGATGCTATCAACATGCCATCTTTAACTATATATACACAATCAAACTGAAATGCCATATTTATATCATGTAAAGCCATAACAACAGATATATTCTTAATATCTCTAAGGTTCCTGAGCAATCTTATCAACTCTATCTGATACTTAATATCAAGGTTTGCGAGAGGTTCATCAAGAAGTAAAATCCCTGCCCCCTGAAGCAGTGTCATAGCTATAAAGACCCTCCTCCTCTCGCCGCCGCTTAACTCCGTTATGAAAGAATCTGTTTTTTCGCCAAGGCCAACCATTTTTATAGCCTCTTCAGGTGATAGCTGAGGGAGGATGTCATAAGGATAAAGTCCCATACTGACAAGTTCCCTCACCCTGAATGGGACATTAATATCAAGCATCTGCGGAAGATAACTTAGGAGCTTTGCCCTGTCTTTTCCCTTATACTGATGGAGCGGTTTATTCCACAAGTTTATCTCTCCCATTTGAGGCGCAAGAATCCCCGCCGATAGTTTTAGTAATGTGGACTTCCCTGAGCCGTTTGCCCCTAACAGGCCAATGAACTCCCCGCCATTAACGGATATTGAGAGGTCTTTTATAAATCCTTTTCTGTTGTATGAAAATGAAATTTTCTTTAAATCAAGTATTCCCACCCTACACCCCCATTATCTCCCTTTTCCTTAAAAGATAAAGGAAGTATGGTGCGCCAATTATAGCAGTAATAATCCCTGCTGGAATTTCTGTCGGCGATACAATTGTCCTGCCGATTGTATCTGCCATACACAAAAAAGTCCCTCCAACCAAGGCAGACAGGGGCAATAGAAATCTGCAATCAGAACCAACGAAAAACCTGATTATGTGAGGTATCAGAAGCCCTATAAAACCTACAACACCGCCTAATGATACGGATGATGCAGTCATAAGCCCTACTGAAATAAACAAAATCAATCTTTCTTTAAATGGAGAAAAACCAAGGCTGTAGGCAATCTCGTCTCCCAGTATCAGTGCATTTAAACCCTTTACCCGCCAGATGGAAAGCAGAAAACCTGCAAAGATAAAAATTAATCCATATGGAATCAGCGACCAATCTGCCATTGATAAATCTCCAAATATCCAAAGCATCGCCCTTTTTAATCCCTCATCCGCAGAGATGCTCATAAGAAGCATAAGGATTGAAGAAAAGAGAAAACCTATTCCAATACCTGCAAGTAGTAATCTCTCAGGGAGAAGCCCTCCCCTTTTATATCCCATAATACCAACTGCAATGCCGGTAGAAATTGCACCAATAAAGGCAAGCAATGGAATTGTAAAGAGTCCAAATATAATTTTTCCAAATATAAGACCTGCGGCAGCCGTCAGTGTTGCACCGCTTGATATGCCAAGTATATAGGGGTCTGCAAGTGGATTTCTAAGAAGCCCTTGAAGTATAGCCCCTGATACACCAAGGGCTGACCCCATAAGTATAGAAACGATAACACGCGGAAGCCTTATTGAGAAAATGATTTGACTGCCTGTGTCATCCAGATTGAATGGGTTAATAAACTTTGGCCATATAAAGACAGAAACAAACAATATGCAGATAGAGACAATAATCAATAATATAATCTTTCTCATTCTTTTTATTACTTCTGGTTTCTTGCTTCTGGCTTCTGACCTCTATTTAAATACCCTTTCAACTCTTCAATCCCCTCTACTATCCTCGGTCCAAGCCTGTAAAGTGCATCACCCGTATAATAAACCCTCCCATTCTTTACAGCCTTAAGCATGCCAAGTTTTTCTAAAAGCCCTTTTGAGAGTTCCTTTGTATCAGCACCCATACTCTTTCCTATTAAAATGGCATTAGGTGAACGATGTATAACCTCCTCAATTGAATATTTAGGATACCCTCCCACGACATCAGATGCAATATTCTCCCAGCCAAGCAATTGTAGGGCATCATCAATTGTTGTGCCATGTCCTGCTACAAGCAGAGGCTCGGGCCAGACAATAAAGAGAGCCTTTCCTTTAACTTCTGGCTTCTGACTTCCAGCTTCTGACTTCTGAAGTTTGTTTTCTATCTCTTCTGCAAGTTTATTCGCCCTTTCTCCTGCACCGAGGGTAATACCTAACTCCCTTATTCCTTCTGACAGTTCAGAAAGCCGCCTTGCCCTGAATACATAGGTCTGTATTCCAAGTTGTTTCAACCTCTCTTCAAACCCCTTTGGATTTCCATCTGTAGTCATTACAACAATATCTGGCTTCATAGAGACAACGGCCTCAAGGGATGGATTAGACATACCTCCGATTTTAGGCTTCTCTTTTGCTCGAGGCGGGTAATCGCAGAAATTGGTTACCGCTAAAATCTTATCTTCAAGCTCAATGGCATAGAGAATCTCAGTGATGTTAGGTGCAAGTGATACAATTCTCTCAATGGGTGAGGAGAAAGCTGTGCTTGATAAAAATATAAATATAATCAACCACAGAGAACCCAAAGAAAGAAAATAAAAAAATAAATTATATATATTGTCTAAAGAAAACCTGCTTCCTATTTGATTTAATATCTTTATTTTTCTCTGTGTCCTCTGTGGTAAATACATAAATTAAAATTGCGCCGATAACCCCGCAAGAAAATTAATCTCAGTGGAAGGATAATATGCCTTTTGAGCCGGAAAGCCGCCTATTACTCCATATTCTGAATATTCTTTATTAGTTATATTATTGATGTCCAAGAATGCTTCTGTCTTTTTCCATCGGTATTTAAGCTTTGTATTGAGCACAATATACTGTTCCTGAGAGCTGAAGCTGTTTGAAAAGTCGCTTATAAAGGGCCGTTCTCCGACATATATCCCACCCACATTAAGAGTTAAACCTCTTGCCGGAGTAAAAGAAGCATCTGCTGCTGCTTTATGCCTCGGAACATCGGGTATATCCTTTCCTGCAAAGCTGCCGTCTTTTGTCTTCGCTTCCATATAGGTATAGCTTCCTCTAATAACCATCCAGTCAAATTCATTACTGCAAGAGATTTCCATTCCCTCCCGCCTTGTTAAACCATCCATATTCATATTGGCATAACTCAGAGCGTTATAGAAAATCTCATTCTTTGTGTCAACCCTGAAAAAACTCACATTACCATATCGCTTACTGCTAAAAGGAATCTTTACTCCAAGCTCAAAATCATCAGAGTTTTGATTGAGAAGACCTGTGTTTACAGTATTTGTAAAGAAGCTGTACAACTCATCCAATACAGGGTATCTAAAGCTTCTGGTAAAGCTGATGTATGGAAAATATTTCCCGTTGAGATTATAATTAACTCCTATAGTATAAGATGATTCACTCCATGTCTTTTTTGCGGGAGTGCCGGGCTCAAAGGAATAATCTGCACTGTCGCTTCGATAGCCCCCTGATACTCTGAGACCTTGTAAAAGCTCAAGCTCATCAAACATGTAATAACCATAGTTGGTTTTACCGAGCTTATACTTTCCCAAAGAACTTATTCCAAAATATAATGAATCATTTGTGATATCCTCGCCTGCACTATAATAATCAAGACCAATGGTCAGCTTATTATTTAAATTTGCAACATCATTATTTAAAAAAAGTTGTGGCAGAAGCGCAAATGTTCCGATTGTTGTATCCCCTTTAAAATTTCCACCCGCAAATGACGAGTATGATAAAGAGTCTCTTTTCCGAAAAGATGTATCTACTTTAAAGGAGCTGTCATTCTTAAAATATATCTCCGGCACCATGTGAATATAGTAATCTTTGACATCAGCAAAGTCATCTGGATTTAGCGATGATGTCCTTGATACCCCTGATGCAAGGTCACTTTCTTTAAGTGCCCCCGGAAGACCGGTTTTATCTTCATGATACCCGCCGCTTATATTAACGGCAAGGCTATTAAAATGATACTCCATATTTATTCCGCTGTCCTTTGCATTTGTATAGCTGTTTCTCCTATAGCCATTGGAATTAAGAAGACTCCCTGAGATGAATAGAGAGGCATTATCTGAACTGTTGCTGATATATGCTTCGCCTCTGGATGTCCCAAAACTTCCTCCATCTATCTCTCCACCTGATTTCAATTCCTCTCCCTTTTTTGTAATTATATTGATGACCCCTCCGGCGGCATTATCACCATAGAGCACAGATCCCCTTCCTCCCCTGATGACTTCAATCCTCTTTACTCTGTCAAGAGGAATCTGTGTCCAATCTGTCCCGCTCAAATCCACATGGTTAACTTTTCTGCCGTCTATCAGTACCAGTGTATTCAGTCCGCCCGTTTCTCCAAATCCTCGTATATCTACATTATAACTTCTTTTGTTTCCAGCTATATCACTTACCTTTATATCAGCCTGCGTTTTTAAAAGGTCGGGTATAAACTGTGCTGTGCTGTTTTCAATATCTTCTTCGGTTATAACGGATACATTCAATGGGACAAAATTATACTCCTCTTTGTATCGTGTGGCTGTAACAACAATTTCAGGTAAGGTTTCTACTGATTCTTGAGCAAAGGCAATGGTTGAAAGGCATGTAATTGATGAAGTGAAACCAAACAAAATAAAGCAGATAAAAAGAATGAACTCTCTCATTTTTCCCTCCCTCGAGAAAATTTAGTTTGTTTTGGCAGAGTCTCTTGTTCGTGTTTTTAACCCATAACTCCGAACTCCAAACTCTGAACTTGTTTTGGCTTGGATAGGTCTTCCGGCTTAAGGGCTACCTACTTACCTGCCTTCCCATCATGGCATTACCCATGACAGTGGCATGTAGGTTTTCGTTCCCTTTTACGGCTGCGGGGCAGCGGAGGATTTTCACCTCTCTTCCCTGGCATCCAGCCACCAATAATTGTCTTTACTTCTTACTGTTTAAGTTATCACCTCCTTCCACTAACACCGATTCACTGTTTTTATATTTAAACAGCTTTTTAATTTTTTTGTCAAGTTTTTTATCTCTTTTCCATTATGGTTTTTAATGCCTGACCCCATAAATTGACATTTTTCCGATGTTCAAAAGAGACTTCCCTATTTCATAGAACATGTGTATAATCAAAAGCGTTTGCATTCATCCCTTGGTTACAGACCACCGGATGAGTTTGAGAGAATGCACTTAAAAACCCTGTCTGATTGCTCTAACTTAAAATGTCCGGTCTCAGGGGTGCAGTCCCTCTTGGATTTCTTTTAACAAGATTCTTCACTGAAGTTCAGAATGACAGAGGCAAAAGGAAATCGTAATGAACGGTATTTTATACATTGT
This sequence comes from Nitrospinota bacterium, assembly GCA_003489165.1. Lineage (GTDB taxonomy): Bacteria > Nitrospinota > Nitrospinia > UBA9942 > UBA9942 > UBA9942. Next base: position 32,181 of record DNJG01000007.1, read on the forward strand.
CAGCACACCTATAGGAAATCTTGAGGACATCACATTAAGAGCATTGAAGATTTTAAAAGAGGTTAATTTGATAGCGGCTGAGGATACGAGGAGGACAAAGGGGTTGCTTACCCATTATGGAATTTCAAAGTCATTAACAAGCTACTTTAGCCACAATGAAAAGGAGAAGGGTGAAGAGCTCCTGAATAAATTAAAAGATGGAGAAAATATAGCACTTGTTTCAGATGCTGGGACACCCGGCATATCAGACCCTGCATATTCCCTGATAAAATTAGCTCTTGAGAATAATATAGAAGTCCGCCCTATACCCGGTCCTGCAGGTGTTATTACTGCACTATCAGTATCAGGTCTCCCCACTGATAAATTTATTTTTGAGGGATTTCTGCCAAGAAAACCGGGAAAGAGATTAAAGAGGTTAGAATCCTTTATAAATGAAGACAGAACTATTATAATATATGAATCGCCACATAGAATCCTTGCCACTTTACAGAAGATAGGAGATATACTCGGCAATAGGCCTGTAGCAGTGGGAAGAGAGATGACAAAGGTCTATGAAGAGGTTATCAGGGGGAGTGTGGAGGAGGTTATGCAGAAATTAAGGGGAAGGACGATGAAGGGGGAGATAACATTGATTGTCGGCGCCCATCAAAAAGAACCTTAATATTAATGGAGGTGGGGATATGGATACTGAGAAGGTAACAATCTATACAGAAAAATTTATGATTGTGGGTGAGGCTGCTATCACGAGAAAAGGATACAGAAAAAGATTATCTGATTTTTTAAATGATAAGGATGTTCAGTTTATCCCTATTATAAAGGCAAAACTATCTCCCCTTGATATGAAGAGGGATGCCACAGAGGCAGAAATATTGATATTAAATAAAAATGAAATAATCATGATATTGCCTGAAAAGGGAGTTGAATTATAGATTAGCTACTTATTAACGCGGACTTAAAAGAAAATTTTTTAGTCAGTGAAAGTCTGTGGCTGATTATTTATTATGAAATCTAAAAAGGTCTATCTTATAGGTGCGGGTCCTGGCGACCCGGGATTACTTACGCTCAAGGGGAAGAGGTGTATTGAGGAGGCTGATGTAATTATTTACGACCATCTTGTCAATAAAAAACTTCTTGAGTTTGCAAAGGATGGCGCTGAAATCATATATGTTGGAAAAGTAGCCGGGAAACATACCAAATCTCAAGAGGAGATAAATTTATTGCTTGTAACAAAGGCAAAAGAGGGAAAGATTGTAGCCCGTCTTAAAGGGGGCGACCCTTTTATATTTGGGAGGGGCGGAGAGGAGGCATTGGAGCTTGTAAGCCATAAAATACCATTTGAGGTTATACCCGGAATTACTGCCGCCACATCAGTCCCCGCTTATGCAGGGATACCGCTCACACACAGGGATTTTAATTCTTCTATAGCTCTTATTACAGGGCATGAAGACCCGTCAGAAGGCGGCTCAAAGATAGAGTGGAAGGGACTTTCCACCTGTATAGAAAATCTAATCTTTTTTATGGGAGCAAAGAATCTCACCAATATAGTTAAAAAATTAATAGAAAATGGGAGAAAACCTGATACACCTATTGCAGTCATAAGATGGGGGACAACCCCTTTACAGGAGACAATAATAGGGAGATTGAATGATATTACTGAAAAAGCCAAGAATGTAAAACCTCCTGCCATTATAGTTGTAGGCGGTGTTGTGGCATTAAGAGAAAAATTAAACTGGTTTGAGAAAAAACCGCTCTTTGGCAAGAGGATACTTATAACGAGGCCAAAGGGGCAGGCAAAGAGTTTTGTTGAACTCCTTGAGAATGAGGGTGCAATTACCATACAGATGCCTACAATAGAAACCGTCCCCCCTGATTCATGGGATGCATTGGATAATGCCATAAATAGGCTTGATACATATCAATGGCTCATTTTCACAAGTGCAAATGGTGTGAGATTTTTCATTGAAAGGCTTAAGGCTAATAAAAAGGATATTAGAGAACTTAAGGGTATAAAAATCTGTGCAATAGGTCCAAAGACTGCGGCATCTGTAAAGGCTCTCGGAATAAGGGTTGATGCCATGCCTGAAAAGTATATAGCAGAGGGTGTAATAGAGGAGATGAAGAAACATGGAATAGAGGGGAAGAAGATACTTCTCCCGAGGGCTTCTGTTGCAAGAGATATTCTGCCGCTGGAGCTAAAGAAAATGGGTGCTGAAATATATGTGGTTGATGCCTATAAAACAGTTAAGCCTGTAGAAAAAGCAAATGAGATAAAAAATATGCTGAAAAATGGGGAGATAGATGTGATAACATTTACTTCATCATCTACTGTAAAAAATTTCATGCCATATTTTGAAGAAGACAAGAAAATGCTTGATAATGTAACAATCGCCAGTATAGGACCAATTACTGCAAAGACAGTTGAGGAGTTTGGATTAAAAAATAATATTGTATCGGATAAACACACGATTGAGAGATTTACTGGAAAGATAATTGAATATTTTGGGAGGGAATAATATGGCAAAAAAAGAAGAGCCTGTGGCAGGAGAATTGATGCTTGAGATTAATCAGTTGATAGAGGGCGGGGTTTACAGTAATGCGGCAAATATCATCCATAGCAAAAATGAATTTATATTTGATTTTGCCATTATCCTTCCGGGTAAAAACGCAGCAAGGGTTCAATCAAGGGTAATTACAAACCCTCTCCATGCAAAACAACTATTGATAGCACTTCAGAACAATATATCTAAATATGAGCAGTCTTTCGGTGAGATAAAGGTTGACGCAGCTCAGCCAATACTGAAGACACCAGAAACAATGCATTAATAAATGGGAGGTAAAAAATGGGATTTCCAGTTATACGAATGAGAAGGTTAAGAAAAAATGAGAATCTAAGAAGGATGGTCAGAGAAACCACTCTTTCAGTGGATAATCTGATTTACCCGCTATTTGTTACATTTGGGAAAGGTATAAAGGATGAGATTGGCTCAATGCCGGGGACAGCTCGCTTTTCCATAGACATGCTCTCCAAAGAGATAAAAGAAGTAAAGGGACTTGGCATTCCTGCTGTCATACTCTTTGGAATACCTGAGAAAAAAGATGATGTAGGTTCTGAGGCATATAACCCTAATGGGATTGTCCAGAGGGCTATAAAAGAGATTAAGTCTATAGCCCCTGATTTAATTGTCATAACAGATGTCTGTATAGATGAATATACATCACATGGGCACTGCGGTATTGTAAAAGGAAATGAGATATTGAATGACCCCACACTGGAGCTGTTATCAAAGATGGCATTAACCCATGTCAAGGCAGGTGCTGATATGGTGGCACCATCTGATATGATGGATGGAAGGGTTGGTGCAATAAGAAAGGGACTTGATGAAAAGAATTTTACAGATATACCGATTATGTCTTATGCCGCAAAGTATGCCTCAGCTTTTTATGGGCCATTCAGGGACGCCTGTGATTCTTCCCCAAAATTCGGAGACAGAAAATCTTATCAAATGGATCCCGGGAATAGTGACGAGGCGATAAGGGAGGTAGCCCTTGATATTGAAGAGGGGGCAGATATTATCATGGTAAAACCTGCAATGGCATTTCTTGATATTGTAAGAAGGGTAAAGGATGAATTCAACATACCTGTTGCTGCATATAATGTTAGCGGTGAATATTCTATGGTAAAGGCGGCGGCTGAAAAGGGTTGGATAGATGGTGAAAAGATTATGATGGAGATTCTTCTAAATATTAAAAGGGCAGGTGCGGATATGATTCTAACCTACTTTGCCAAAGACGCAGCAAAGATTTTAAATAGATAAATTTATGCTTATTAATGGTGAATGGAGAGCAGGTAAAGAATATTTTGATGTAAAAAATCCGTATGACGGTAGTTCTTTAGATTTAGTGCCCCTCTCTTCAAAAAAGGATGTAGAGGATGCAATAGAATCTGCTAAAAATGCCTTTGCTGTTATGTCAGAAATGCCTGCCTATAAAAGGTCAGTTATACTTTCAAATACCTCAAAAATTATAGAAAGCACAAAAAGAGAGATTTCAGAGTTAATAACAAAGGAATCGGGAAAGGCGATTAAATACTCTCTCGCCGAAGTAGAGCGTTCAATACAGACATTTCAATTCGCTGCTGAGGAGGCAAAACAGATTCATGGTGAGACTATACCGATGGATGCCTCGCCAAATTCAGAAAAGAGGTTTGCATTTTATCAGCCATTCCCGATTGGTATTATAGGTGCTATTACACCCTTCAATTTTCCTTTAAACCTTGTTGCCCATAAGATAGCCCCTGCAATTGCCTCCGGCAATTCTGTAGTTTTAAAACCTGCAAGCTATACACCCCTTACATCTATTAAACTTGGTGAGATAATGATGGAGGCAGGACTTCCAAAGGGTGCATTAAATATAGTCTTCGGTGGAGGCTCAACTGTCGGGGAGTGGCTCGTAGAGAGTCAGGATTTAGCAATGATTTCTTTTACAGGGAGTCCATCTGTCGGAAAGAGGATTAAAGAAAGGGCAGGGATGAAAAGGGTGGCACTTGAACTCGGCTCAAATTCCGCAGCAATAATAGAGCCTGATGCTGATATAGATATGGCAATACCGAGATGTATCATGGGCGCATTCTCCAATTCAGGACAGGTTTGTATCTCACTCCAGAGGATATATATTCATGAAAAAGTCTTTGATGAGTTTAAAGATAAATTCATAAGGACAGCAAAAAAGTTAAAGGTTGGGAATCCAATGGAGACTGATACAGAATATGGGCCAATGATAAATGAGAAAGAGGCCGTAAGGGCAGAGGAATGGATAAAAGAAGCTGTTAGTAAGGGGGCAAAAATTCTATGCGGTGGAGAGAGAAATGGTAATATAATAACACCAACAGTTATGACAGAGGTAAAAAAGGATATGAAGGTTGTATGTAACGAGGCATTTGCACCCCTTGCAGCATTGATTAAATACAGAAAATTTGATGAGGCACTTGACATGGTGAATGACTCAATTTATGGCCTTCAGACAGGTATTTTTACGAGAGATATAAATAAGGCGTTTAATGGATTTAAGAAGCTTCATGTTGGTGGGGTAATAATAAACGATGGCCCTACATTCAGGGTTGACCACATGCCCTATGGAGGAGTCAAAGAAAGCGGGACAGGCCGTGAGGGAATCAAGTTTGCCATAAGAGAAATGGCTGAGCTGAAATTAATGGTTTTCAACCTTTGAAAAATATGAAAAATATAGTAATAATAATTTTTGTAATGCTTTTATTTGTCGGATGTGGAGGCGGAATCAATCTGATTAAGACAGACCTGCTTAAACCTGAAAAGGTCCGTCTTATAAAAATCAAGGTTACCACTAAGGAGGAAATAATAAATATTTTTGGAGAGCCTCTAAATATACTAGATGTAGATGAAAAAGAGCAGTATTTCTATAAAGATGAAAATCTAAAATCCCTCTGGATAGAGTTTGATAAGGATGGAAAGGTTTACGACTATATCTATTCAAAAAAATAAAGAATATTCAGCCACTAATCTACACAAATATTCATGAAATTGACAGTCTATAAACTTATCTTTAGTATTTTCCTATGAAACAACATATAATTCCAATATTCATTCCATATTCAGGCTGTCCCCACCGCTGTATCTTTTGCAATCAAAATAAGATTGCTGGAGAAAATATATATTTTAATACAGAAACAATAAGGAAAACTATTGATAACCGGCTCTCCTTATCATCTGTCAGCTATTGGCTATCCGCTATTGGCAGCAGACAGGTTGCATTCTATGGAGGCAGTTTCACTGCCATCCCCTTAGAAAGGCAGGAGAGTCTCCTGTCTTCTGTATTACCCTATTTAAACAATAGAGTAATTGACAGCATAAGATTATCTACAAGACCTGATAGTATAACTGTTGAAAATCTTGCACTCTTAAAGAGATATAAAGTTAAGACTGTTGAACTTGGTGTTCAGTCAATGGATAACTCTGTTTTATCAGTGTCGGAAAGGGGGCATTCAGCAGCTGAAGTGAGGAGTTCTTGCAAACTCCTTAAATCCCACGGTTTTGAGGTAGGAATCCAGATTATGCCGGGTCTTCCCGGTGATACATTTGAAAGCTCATTATATACTGCGGATGAGGTTATAAAACTTAAACCCGATTTTGTGAGGATATACCCGGCAGTTGTTATAAAGAATACAGGGCTTGCTGATTTGTATCTAAGTGGTTCTTTTAAACCCTTGAGCCTTGGCGATGCTGTAAGACTGGCTAAAAATCTGCTTGTCAGGTTTGAGGTCAATAATATTCCTGTCATCCGAATAGGACTCCAGCCTACTTCATCATTATTAGAAAAAGATGTCATTTTAGACGGGCCATTTCATCCTGCTTTCAGACAATTAGTAGAATCAGCGATAGCCTATGAAATGATGAGGTATGCAATATACAGAAGTCAGAAGTTAAAACATGGTAGTTTTTTTATCCCATCCATTGAATTATCCAACTTCATAGGACAAAAAAGGGAAGTTATAAAAAAAATAGAATCTGAGTTTGATATTAAGGTTGATGTAAAGCCTGACAGCAGGCTTAAACCAGGAGAGTTTGATTTTGACAACAGCCTTAAAAAAATACACATTAAAAGAAAAGAGGTTTTAAAAGAATTTCTTTCCTCAACAGCTGCAAACTATGCAATTACAGGTAACAGAAATTTTTAAAAGCATTCAGGGGGAATCTTCACTCTCAGGAACCCCCTGTGTATTCATACGGTTAACAGGCTGCAACCTTAGATGTCGCTACTGTGATACAGTCTATGCGTATGAAGGCGGAGATTGGCTTTCAATAGATGATATACTCTCAAAGGTCGATGATTACAAATGCGACTTAGTAGAAATAACAGGGGGCGAGCCTCTCCTTCAGAATGGTGTATATCTTTTGATAAGTGCCTTATTAAAAACAGGTAAATATATCTTGATTGAGACAAATGGGAGTATTGATATTGGAAGGGTTCAAGAGTTCAAGGGTTTAAGGATTCAAAGACTCAAAATAATCATGGATATCAAATGCCCTGACAGTGGTATGTCAGAAAGGATGAATTGGAGGAATTTAGATAAATTGTATAATAATGACGAGGTGAAGTTTGTTATAAGCAGCAGAGGAGATTATGACTGGTCAAAAGAGATAATAAAAAAATATTCACTTACTGATAGATGCCATATTTTAATGTCCCCTGTTTATGATAATTTGACTGCTGAAGAATTGTCAGGGTGGATACTTAATGATAATCTGAATGTAAGATTGAATCTCCAGATACATAAATACATCTGGGGTGAATCCGTGAAAGGGGTATAAGATGAAAGATATACAGACCGAACTTGAATGCATAAGCATTAGACTGGAGATGTTGAATGATGAAAGCAGGAGGCTTTATAAACTTTTAGAAAATTTCAAAGTGCCAAACGCCATACCGCCTGAAGAGATAAAAATAAAAATACTTGAAACGCTTGAAAAGAGAAAAAAAGAAATGAAAGACGAAATTGAGGAACTGTCAATCAGGATTAGAGAACTAAACAATATAAAATATTAAACAGCTATATTCCCCTCACCTCTCTAAGAATTTGACTTTATTTACTTGTTTACCGCATCCTTAAAATACTTTCCTGATTTAAACCTGACCACACTGCGGGCGGATATTTCTGCCTCCTTGCCAGTCTTTGGATTCCTTCCAATCCTTGTATTTTTATTTCTTACAGAGAACGATCCAAACCTCCTGAGGACAACCGCTTCACCTTTACCCAGTGTCTCCTTTATCTTTTCAATTATCAGCTCTACAGCCTCCTCTGCCTGAGGTTTAGGCAAACCAGCCTTTTCAACAACCCTGTTTATTATATCTAACTTTGTCATACAGTCCTCCCCATCAACTAAAATTCTATAACCTTTACATCTGCTTTTTTTCTTAAATCTGCCAAATATTCAGATACTTTCTTGTTTGCTTCCATTGATTTCAAAAAGTTTTTTAGCCTGTCGTGCACCTCACTCTGCGGTATTGTCCTTGAAGGTTTCTTGTCGGTTAACTTTATTATATGATAACCAAACTCTGTTTCCACAACCTCACTAACCTCATCCTTCTTTAGGCTAAATGCAGCCTTTTCAAAATTTGGCACCATCATACCTTTGCTAAAAAATCCAAGGTCGCCGCCATTCTGACCGCTTCCTTTATCATCTGAATTTTCTTTTGCAAGTTTTGCAAAATCCTCACCCTTCTTCACCCTGATTAAAAGCCCATCAATCTTCTTCTTTGCAGTCTCTTTCGCATCTTTGGCTGCATTCTTATCAACCATTAAAAGAATATGACTTGCTTTGATAGATTCACCTTCAATAAACTTGTCAGGATTATTTTTATAGTATTCATTAATTGCCTTCTCATCAACAATTATCTTATCCTCTATATCATTTTTCATTAATTTCTTTATGGCTAAAGCCTTCCTCACATCGCTCTTTACCTCATCAATTGTCAGGTTCTGGGATTTTACTGCCTGATTGAACTGCTCTTCAGTTTGAAATTTTGACTTGATAGAGGTAATTTCTTTATTCAATTCATCATCCGATACCTTTATCCCTGTCTTGCTACAATTTTGGATAAGCAATTCTCTGTTCACCAAATCATCAACAATGGTCTTATTAATCTCCTTTGAATGTTCTGGAGTAGCTTCTTGCCCCATCATTGCCAGCCTTCTCTTATAATTCTGCAGTCCTTTACTGAACTCAACACCACTAATCTTTACACCATTTATAGTGGCTACCACATCAGGAACCTTCTCACTCTTTTCTGCCATCTTTACATCCGGCGAACCTTTACCTTTCCCGCTTTCAGCATAACCATCCTGATAAGACAACAAAAAACCGCCTACAGCTAAAATCATCAAAAAACCCTTCACTTTTTTATTCACAATGCTCTCCCTTCACCCCGTAAGACCTTCGGTCCCTTATGGAGTTCACAAATAAGTTAATAAACTAAATGGTGGAGCTGAGGGGGATCGAACCCCTGACCTACAGACTGCCAGCCTGTCGCTCTCCCAGCTGAGCTACAGCCCCATGTTAGCGTAAGTGCCTGTGTTTAGTATTATTATCACTAAAAATTAAAATTAACATTAACACTAAATTGTGTCAAGTCTATTTCACCTTCTATTTCACCTTCGTTCCTGACTTTACTTCCCCGTCAAATCCTATAAGAACCAACCTTCCATCCCCACCTGCTGCTAATACCATACCTTGAGATTCTATGCCCATCAGCTTTGCAGGTTTAAGATTTGCTACCAATAATATTTTTCTGCCTATTAATTCTTCAGGTTTGTAATGCTCGGCAATACCTGCTACAACCTGTCTCTCCTCAGTCCCTATATCAACTTTCAATTTCAGGAGTTTTTTGGATTTTTCAACCCGTTCAGCCTGTTTTATCTCTCCAACCCTCAAATCAACTTTTGCAAATTCATCAATACCTATTACCTGCCTTTCTTCTGCTTCTGCCACTGCCGATTCTGTTGCTGTCACTTTATCAACACTTTCCATTTTCTCCTCCACTCTCGGAAAAAGCTGCCTTCCTATTTTAATTTCAATGCCATCTTTAAGTCCACCCCATTTTATTGATTCTTTAAAATTGCAATTTTCTATTTTATCCTTAATCCCTAATTGATTCCAGATTTCCTGCCCTGTCTCTGGCATGAAGGGATAAATATAAACTGCAATAATACGCAGACCTTCAGCAAGAGTATATAAAGTATTTGATAGTATTCCGTCGTCTTTCTCTGCCCATGGTGCAGCCGTTTGTGCATAGACATTCATTGACCTGATAACAGCCCAAAGTCGTGTTAACATATAATTAAAATTCAATTCATTCATCAAATCATCATACTCTTTAAACTTAACCAAATCCTTAATGTCTTGCTCTAATTTCCTGTCTTTGTTTTTAATTTCAGATGGAATTTTACCTTCTCTATATTTTTTTATCATATTGAGCGTTCTGCTTAAGAGATTACCAAGGTCATTGGCAAGGTCGCTGTTTATCCTTCCAACCAATGCCCTCTGTGAAAAATCCCCATCAAGACCAAAGGGGACTTCTCTCATCAAAAAATACCTGAAGGCATCTACTCCATATTCATCTATCAATTCATTAGGATTTACAAAATTTCCTTTGGATTTTGACATCTTCTCGCCATTCACAGTCCACCACCCGTGCGCAAATATATTTTCTGGGAGCGGCAGTCCCAATGCCTTGAGCATTGTTGACCAGTAAACTGAATGAGTTGTGAGTATATCCTTCCCTAAAAGATGGTGGTTAGAGGGCCACCAGCTTTTAAACTTGTCTTTATCGTATTCAAACCCTATTGCAGATATATAATTGACAAGGGCATCAAACCATACATAGGTAACATAATTTTCATCAAATGGAAGTGATATTCCCCATGACAACCTTTCCTTTGGACGGGAGATACAGAGGTCTCCTAATGGTCTTCCAAGAAAACCCAGAACTTCATTTCTACGGCTTTCGGGCATTATGAATCGTGGATTATCTTTTATATATTGAATAAGCCAATCTTGATATTTGCCCATTCTGAAAAAATAGTTCCACTCTTTTATATATTCAACCTTCCTGCCGCAATCAGGACAACTGCCATCTTTAAGGTCTTTCTCCATCCAGAACCTCTCATCTGAAAGGCAATACCATCCTTCATAGCTCTCTTTATATATATCCTTTTTATCAAATAATATTTGAAGTGCCTTCTGAACCACCTTTTTATGCCTGTCCTCCGTGGTTCTTATGAAATCATCATTTGAGATATTCAATTTTCTCCACAGATTTTTAAAGGCTATATTAAGTTCATCTGCATGTTTTTGAGGGACAACCCCCCTTTTCTCTGCTGCCTGCTGAACCTTCTGTCCATGCTCATCTGTCCCTGTAAGAAAAAACACCTGATAACCGCAAAGCCTTTTATATCGTGCTATGACATCTGCCGCTAAAGTTGTATAGGCATGACCTATGTGAGGAACATCATTTACATAGTAGATAGGTGTGGTTACGTAGAATTTCATTTATGTTTCATAAAGGAAAAAATCCATGAACCAGAATTCAGAATCCAGAATAAATTCTGACTCCTGACTCCTGAATTCTGCCTTTTCATCCTGTCAACTGCAGTCTCTTAATCCCATTTGCCAAGCCTGAATTCTCATCTATATCAACTACAACACCATTAAACTGCCCTTCGCCGCCTGCCATCTCAAACTTTTTAGGCATCTTTGTAAGAAACTTTTCCAGTGCAATTTCCTTTTTAATTCCTATGACCGAGTTGGACGGCCCTGTCATTCCCACATCTGTAATATAAGCAGTACCACCCGTGAGTATCTTTTCATCTGCCGTCTGGACATGTGTATGTGTCCCGATAACAGCACTAACCCTGCCATCAAGATACCACCCTATTGCAATCTTTTCTGATGTCGCCTCAGCATGCATATCAACTATTGTAACCTTTATCCCGTTATGCTGTTCTGATGAATTAAGTTTGGATGACTTTAACCATGCAATCTCCCTATCTGCTACCTTAAATGGACAATCAAGACTGTCCATAAACACCCTCCCGGAGAGATTCATAACACATACCTTTATCCCTGTGCGTGTCTCAAAGATTCCACTTCCAAATCCAGGGACTCCATCCTCAGGATAGTTTGCTGGGCGTAGTATCCGTCTGTCATCATTAATAAACTGTGCCGTCTCTTTTTTATCCCATATATGGTTGCCAGAAGTAAGGACATCTATCCCGCTCTTAAAAATCTCATCCGCTATCTCCCTCGTAATGCCAAATCCACCTGCGGCATTCTCACAATTGGCAATGGAAAAGTCTATCTTCATCTGATCAACAACCTTAAATAAGGTATTTGCCAGAACCCTCCTCCCGACTTTCCCTACTATATCTCCAACCAATAATACCTTCATAAATAAGTCGATGAGCTAATGAGTTCAGAAGTTAATGAGTTAACTCATTAACTCATAAACCCATTAACTCTTATCGTGCGTATTCTATCGCCCTAACCTCTCTTAAAACCGTTACCTTAATTTCTCCGGGATATGCCATGTCCGACTCAATCTTTTTTGCAATATCCTTTGCAAGAAACATGACCTCTGAATCATTCAACTTGTCAGGTTCAACAATAACCCTGATTTCCCTTCCTGCATGTATTGCGTAAGCCTTGTCCACACCCTTAAAGGAATCGCAGACCTTCTCAAGCTGCTCCAATCTCTTGACATAACTCTCCAGCATCTCCCTTCTTGCACCTGGTCTTGATGCCGATAGTGCATCCGATGCGGCTACAAGGACTGCTATAATAGACTCAGCCTCAACATCTTCATGATGTGATGCAATGGCATTTATTACTATCTTTGATTCATTATATCTCCTCGCAAGGTCAACACCTATCTGTGTATGTGTCCCCTCTGTCTGATGGTCAACTGCCTTTCCAATATCATGGAGGAGACCTGCCCTCTTTGCCATCTTAATATTAGCCCCGAGTTCAGCAGCCATCATGCCGCACAAAAACGCCACTTCTTTTGAATGCTGAAGCACATTCTGGGAATAACTTGTCCTGTATTTTAATCTGCCAAGAAGCTTAATTACTTCAGGATGCAGGCCGTCAATTCCCACCTCAAAGGCTGCTTTTTCCCCCTCATCTTTTATAGAAATTGCAACCTCCTTCTTTACCTTCTCAACAACATCCTCAATCCTGCCGGGGTGTATCCTTCCGTCTGACATAAGCCTCTCAAGAGTTATCTTTGCAACCTCTCTTTTTATAGGGTCATAAGAAGATATTGTGACAGCGCCAGGGGTATCATCTACTATAAGGTCAACCCCTGTTGCAATTTCAAGAGACCTGATATTTCTTCCTTCCCTGCCTATAATTCTACCCTTCATATCGTCATCCGGCAGATCAACTACAGATACGGTAGTCTCTGCAACATGGTCAGAGGCACACCGCTGAATCGCAAGGCTTAATATCATCTTTGCCTTATCTGATGCCGCTGCCTTCGCCTCATCCTCTATTTTTTTTATCAGATTTGCCGAATCAGCCCTTGCATCATTTAAGAGCTTTACCTTAATCTCCTCCTTTGCCTGCTCGGCAGTCATGCCCGAGACCCTTTCTAATCTTTTAAGCTCTTCTTCAATAAGAGAATTATATCTTTGTTCAATTGCCTTTATTTTAGATTCTGCATTGGCTATCTCTCTCTCCCGTCGGCTTATATCTTTATCCTTACGGTCTATTAATTCTATCCTCTTTTCAAGATTCTCTTCCCTCTGAAGAATCCTCTTCTCTAAAAGCTGAATCTCATTTCTCTTTTCATGCGTTTCTTTTTCAAACTCTGCCTTGAGCTTATATAAGCTCTCCTTTGCCTCCAATAGTGACTCTTTCTTCTTATTCTCCGCCTCTTTCTCTGCCTCAAGTAATATCTTTTTTGCAAGTGACTCAGCAGTTTTGACTTTTGTCTCTGCAAAAATCTTACGAATCAGATATCCCAAGAGGATACCAATTAAAAATATAGCGGATAATATTATCACCGCCTTAACGCTTATAATCATATTGTCTCCCCCCTCCTCAAATTAGTAATATGTTTATGACAGTCAATTACCCTTTTCTCGGTTATAACCTTATCAATAATAAAATCATGACTATCCGCAGGTATCTTACCTACCACCTGAAAATCAAAGGCAATCCCTATGGTCTTAACATCCCCGGAAAGCCTGTAAAGGAATCTGTCATAAAATCCCTTCCCAAATCCTATGCGGCTGCCAGACTCATCAAATGCCACTCCCGGAACCATAACTATTTCTATTTCATTTCCTGAAACAACTTCCCCTGATTCGCCTTTATTTGTAAATTCCGATACTAAAATATTTTTATTTTTAAAATCCGTAACCGGCAAAAAAACCCGTTTTTTCATATCAATAGCCCTTTTTATCATTACTCTTGTCTGCACCTCTTTCTTAAATGCATCGTAAAACAAAATATTCTTACTCTCTAAAAAATCTTTGTCTTCAAACACTCTTTCTTCAATCTGAATACTCACATCTCTTATCCACTCGTCATCAAGCCCGTTTCTCAAAGAGAGTATTCTCTTTCTTATCTCATCTTTATCATTTTGCATAGAGAACAAAGACTTAAACACGAATAACACGAATGGGACAAATCACACGAATAACTACTAATTACAGAAAATATTTTTACTTTTGATTTTAGTTTTTATTCGTGACATTCGTATATTCGTGAAATTCGTGTTCTTATTAGGAAGATATTCAGAAAGGTTTAGATGGGGAAAAAACAATCTGACAGCAGATTAAGGAATTACAGGGCTAAAAAGTTTCTGACAAAAAGTATCTCTATTATTTGATTCAGCATGCAAGATATAAGATTCATTATTTAAAACTCCATCATATATCTTGTGGTGTAGGGTGGACGCTGCTACAAAGGAGTAACTTATAAAATTACCACACCCTTTATTTAAAAAGGAATCCACTATCAATGTGATTAACCTTTTGACATGCCTATAGACAGAGAAGCCTATTAATCTATCAAAAAATATTGTCAGAAATTTCATATACTTAAGCCCAATAATCTTAAACATCATTTTCCCCAAGACCTTTAGAATATCAACAAAATTAATCCCCCATCCTATGCCGTATGAAAAAGAAATTTTGAACCTGGCAAACCAGGTGGGTTCCGCATGGGCTACTTTAGGTTTCCCGCCGAGGCAGGCATACACACCATAGCCACAAATTGGTTCCCATTCTAAGCGTAATGGATCAAAAATTCTTCTCCACCTCGTGCATGATAGGGGATTAAACTTACCCTGCTCTATCCACCAATAAGCTAACATAAAAAAATTATTACATCAAGTAAAATTTTTTGTATTATCCTTAATCATTTTAATTAATCTTTCAATCCTTTCATCAGACTGAAGATTTTTATCTTCATGCTCTTTTCTAATCTGAAAAAGATCATTTGCTATATTAATTGATGCAAGAATATATATCTTATGTGATGATATGGCAGAATAATTCTCAGCCACCTCTCTTATCTTTTTATCTACAAAATCTGCAACTTCAGCGGTATATGAAGGGTCTGAATCGCTTCTTATTGTATATTTTTTGCCAAAGATTTCAACCTGTGTAGTGTATTTCATTTCTCTCTATCCCAAGGTTTTCCAAATTTCTCAGCATACCTTCAACCTTTAATTTTATTGATTCCCTCTCTTTTGTAAGCACGACATTCTCTTTTTTAAGCTGGATAATCTTGTCTCTTAAAGAGGCATTTTCAGTTTTCAATTTAGAGAGGTGTTCAATCAGAATTAATATATTAGACTCTAACTGGTCTAATTTTGTAATATCCATAGGCAAAAGAATACACCTACTCCAAATTTGTGTCAAGAGAATTGCCTTTTCCAATATAATTGGTTATTATTTTACTGTAAAATGTATAAATTTGCCACAAAGACACAGAGAAACAAAAACAAGGGGATTTTTAAATAATGAAGGCAGCTTTTACAACAATAGGATGCAGGTTTAATCAGTTTGAGACCGCTGAGATGGAGGACTTATTCAAGGCGATGAACTTTGATATAGTACCGTTTTCAGACAGTGCGAATATATATATCATTAATACATGCACAGTGACAAACAGGAGCGATTATCGCTGCAGACAGACCATACGGAGGGCAATCCAGACAAATAAAGACGCATTTATTGTTGTAACAGGCTGTTATTCCCAGATAAACCCTGAAGAGATAGGCTCCATCAAAGGGGTAGATATGATTCTGGGCAATATGGAAAAACTGAATATAGTCAATTATCTTGAGGAGTTTAACGCATTTAAAAACGGCAAAAAAGAGATAAAAAAACTTGATGATACAAGGATAGTTGTCACTGATATAAATACCGCAAGAGAATTTAAGTCCCGCAAGATTTCAAATTTTTCGGGAAGGACAAGTGCATATCTGAAAATCCAGACAGGGTGCGACCAGACATGCTCATTTTGTATTGTAACAATTGCAAGGGGACCGAGTATAAGCGAGAAACCTGAAGTTATCCTGAATCAGGCACAGGAACTTGCAGATTCAGGGTTTAAAGAAATTGTCTTAACAGGGGTCAACCTTGGAAGTTATGGAGACAACCTAAAGCCAAAGACAGAACTCTCCGACCTTGTTGAAATGTTGACAGGTGTAAAGGGTATAGAAAGGATAAGGCTAAGCTCTATAAATCCAAGGAAGGTGAGTGATAGGCTTGTATCGTTAATTAAAAATTCAGAGAAGGTATGCAGACACCTACATATACCATTACAGAGCGGTGATAATGAGATACTCAAGATAATGCGTAGGGATTACAGTTCTGGATTCTATAAAGACCTCATAATGAAATTAAAGGGCAATATACCTGATATAGGCATTGGTGCAGATGTAATTGTGGGATTCCCCGGCGAAAACGAGGAAAAATTTACAAATACATACAGGCTTATTGAAGAACTCCCATTGAGCTACCTTCACGTATTCACTTACTCACAGAGAGAGGGGACTGATGCATTTGGATATGAAGGACAGATAACTGAATCCACAAAAAAGGAAAGGGGTTCACTCGTCAAAAAACTGGGAGAGCATAAATCAAATATATTCAGAGAGGGTTTCATAGGAAAGATATGTAACGTGCTTATTGAAAATACAAGGGATAGGGAAACAGGGCTATTGAAGGGATATACAGATAATTATATACCTGTCATCTTAAAAGGCGGAAATGGGTTAATGAATAAGATTGTGAGTGTTAGAATAACTGAGATGTCAGACGATGTAGCCATAGGCGAATTAACCTAATAATAATGAAACAAACCGGTATCATCACTTTAACAACTGACTTTGGGCTATCCGACCCCTTTGTTGGAATAATGAAAGGGGTAATGTTCGGGATAAATCCTTTAATAAAATTTATAGATATCTCCCACCTAATTGAGCCTCAGAATATAATACAGGCTTATTATACTTTAAAATTCTCTTACAAATATTTTCCCTCTGGGACAATACACCTGTCTGTTGTTGACCCTGGAGTTGGAAGCGAGAGAAGACCAATATTAATAGAGTCAAAGGACTACTTTTTCATTGGGCCAGACAATGGCATCTTCTCCTTCATATTTAAAGATGACCCATCAGTAAATATAATTGAGCTTACAGAGAAAAAATTCTTTCTTCCTTCTTTAAGCCAGACATTCCACGGAAGGGACATATTTGCAAGCGTAGCAGGCTGGCTATCAAATGATGCCAAGCCCTATGAGTTCGGCATACCTATTAACAATCCTGCCATCCTGAAAACCCCTGAACCAGATATAGGAAAGGAAAAAATATCAGGAGAGGTTATACATATTGACAGATTTGGAAACCTGATAATAAATATATCTGAAGCCCAATTTCATTCACTTGTCAATGGGAGAGACGGCAAAGTTAGGATAAGGATAAAAAATTTTATTATTTCATCCCTCTGCAAATCTTACTCCGAGGCTGTTGCTCAAAAACCTTCTTCTATCATTAACAGCTGGGGACTATTGGAGATTTTTATCAAAAATGGCAACGCAAGTAAAAAACTGAAAATTAAAAAAGGCAATAAAGTTGTAATAGGTTTATGAGTTTTTGAGTTTGTCGGTAAATCAAAAAGTATGGACTCTTTATTCTATATTTCCTCAGCATTCCTTCTGGGTGCCTTCCATGCATTAGAACCAGGCCACGGAAAGATGATACTCATGACATATCTTATCAGCTCCAAGGGAAGGATTATTGACGCAATACTATTAGGCATTATTTCAACATTCACCCATACATTCAGCATCCTTATCCTTGGTATTATCGCCACCCTTTCATCCGTTTTGATTATCCCAGAAACAATTGAACGCCTTACAGAAATTATAGGAGGCATACTTGTTCTAATAGTCGGAGTATGGATGTTAATATCCGGATTTAAAAATAATCACACCCATATAGAAGGACATGCTCATAAAAAGAGAGAGGGATTAATTGGATTAATAACAATTGGAATATCAGGCGGTATAGTCCCCTGCCCTGCTGCATTGGCTGTCCTGTCAGCAACAATTGCTGGGGGAAGGACAGCAGATGGATTCTTCCTTGTTCTTATATTCAGCCTTGGACTCGGTGCAGTATTAATAAGTATGGGAGTGCTTTTTGTAAAGGCATCTAATTTTTTTGAAAAATATATAGGAGGGATATTTGGCAAAAAGGTAAGGATGGCAAGTGCTGTTTTAATTATAATGCTCGGCTTATTCCTTTTACTTAAAAATATACTCCCCCACCTTTTTCTTGCCCCCTAACTCAAAGTCAAATCAAAAGTTTTGTTGACATAATGAAAGCAAATGGGTTATCATTTATAAAAGTGATAATGGTTATCAATTTCATTTAATGATTTTATTTTTTGGGGTCTCAAATGCACGAACACCATCTTAAATCTGAAGAGGCTGTAAACGGGGCATCCACAATTGTCCTCCTCGGCAACCCTAATGTAGGGAAGAGTGTAATATTTGGCTTGCTGACAGGGAAGTATGTGGATGTATCAAATTATCCCGGCACGACTGTAGAGGTAAGTAAGGGAATTATGCCGTTCCATAAGAATGGCAAATTGGTGCTGATTGACAGCCCCGGAGTAAACAGCCTCATACCGAGGTCTGAAGATGAGAGGATAACGAGGGATATATTGCTTGATAAGAAACATGAAGGGGTCGTTCAGGTTGTTGATACAAAGAATCTTAAGAGAGGTCTCCTCATAACCCTTCAGCTTGCAGAGGCTGGAATTCCTATTATTCAGGTGCTCAATATATATGACGAGGCTACTGAGAGGGGAATAGAGGTAAATAGAGGAAAGCTGGCGGGTATATTGGGCACAAGGGTAATACCGATGGTGGCAACAGAGAGAATGGGGCTGTCTGACTTAAAAAGGGATATTAATAACCTTCGTAAATCTTCTATTAAAACCAATTTTAATGAGCATATAGAAAATGCAATAAAAGAACTTTCGGCAATCCTTCCTGAGACATATATATCAAAAAGGGGCTTATGCCTCATGCTCCTATCAGGAGATGATACCATTATCACAAAACTTAAAGAGATGTCGCCTGATTTGGATTTAACCAGTGTTAAGAAAATCATTGACGGGACACAGAATCATTTTAAAGACCCGTTAAGCTATGTAATACAGAGAGAGAGGCAGGCTGTAATAGAAGATATATATAATAAATGTGTAAAGAGTGAGGGTGGGACAGCAGCAGTAATCAGGACAAAGATTGGCAACTACTCCATGCACCCTGTATGGGGCATTCCGATACTCCTATTCGTGCTGTATTTTATGTATAAGCTCGTAGGTGAATTTGGTGCCGGAGTGGTTGTAGATTTCATGGAAGAGACCATCTTCGGCCAATACATAAATCCGTGGTTTACAATTCTCATAGACTCCATCATACCAATCCAGATTGTCCACGATGCTTTTGTTGGAGAATACGGAATAATCACCATGGGCGTTACTTATGCCGTATCTATAGTCCTGCCGATTGTAAGTTTTTTCTTTATCTTCTTCGGCACTTTGGAGGATTCAGGCTACCTGCCGAGGCTAACGGTAATGTCAAACAAGGCATTCAAAAAGATGGGACTGAGCGGAAAGGCTGTTCTGCCGATGGTTCTGGGGCTGGGATGCGATACTATGGCTACACTTACTGTGAGAATCCTTGAAACGAGAAAGGAGAGGATTATTGCAACACTCCTGCTTGCCCTCGGAATCCCATGCTCAGCCCAATTGGGTGTTGTCATGGGGATGCTCGGCGGGATTTCAGAGAGGGCACTGTTTTTTATTGTAATCACTGTCCTTCTCCAGCTTTTGATAGTAGGGTATCTGGCATCAAAGGTTGTCCCGGGAAAATCATCAGATTTTTTCATGGAACTGCCCCCTATCAGAATTCCAAAATTTTCAAATATCTTAAGAAAGACATATTACAGGGTAAAGTGGTTTTTAAAAGAGGCTGTGCCGCTATTTATTATAGGGACATTCAGTCTATTTATTCTGGACAGGCTCGGTCTGTTGAGGATTATAGAGAAGATAGCAAATCCTGTTGTAACTGGAATTCTTGGACTGCCTGACAAGGCTACATGGGCATTTATCGTGGGATTTTTAAGAAGGGATTATGGTGCGGCGGGATTATTTAATCTTCAAAAAAACAATCAGCTTGATTTGATTCAGACAACTGTTGGCGTTGCAGTTATGATACTTTTTGTCCCCTGCCTCGCAAACTTCCTTGTAATAATAAAAGAGCAGGGTTTAAAAAGGGCGGCAATGATTGTATCTTTCATATTCTTCTATGCAGTATTTGTAGGGTGGATTTTGAATCTACTCCTTCACAGTATCAGAATCCTCTGATAAAAAGTTACTTCTCATAATTTCTGAGGCACAATTTTTACAAATCTCTTTTTCCCTATCTTAAGTATATATTCACCTCGCCTTAACTTCTTCTCTATATCTGTCACCCTCTCTCCATTTACAGTAACCGCCCCTTCTTTAATTAATCTCCTTGCCTCTGAACCGCTTGTTGGCGGAACTGTTGTAGATATTATACGCGGCAGCCACAGTTCATCTCCATCCCACTTTAATTCTACAACAGGCATATCATCCGGAAGCTCCCTCTGGCTGAATACTTTTTCAAATTCCCTCTGTGCATCAGATGCCTCAACCTCACTATGAAATCTCCGAATAATCTCACTTGCCAGTTTCTTTTTTAGTTCCATAGGATGTATGGAACCATCATTTATTCCCTTTTTAAATTTCTCAAGTTCATCCATACTAATATCACTCAGGAGTTCATAA
Organism: Nitrospinota bacterium; assembly: GCA_003489165.1. Lineage (GTDB taxonomy): Bacteria > Nitrospinota > Nitrospinia > UBA9942 > UBA9942 > UBA9942. The sequence goes on from DNJG01000007.1 coordinate 53,107, forward strand.
TATCTCACCATCAGCTCATCCGATATTGACATTATCTTTCCAAACATTTCCTTCGGAGATTCTGTTATGCCTATATAATTGCCAAGACTCTTACTCATCTTTTGCACTCCATCTGTCCCCTCTAAGAGAGGCATCATAACAACCACCTGTTCCTCCACCCCCATTGTTTTCTGCATATGTCTTCCCATAAGGAGATTAAAACGCTGGTCAGTCCCGCCTAATTCTATATCAGCCTTTAAATAAACAGAATCATAAGCCTGAAACAGCGGGTAATAGAATTCAAGTATAGTTATCTCCTGCTGACTGGCAAACCGTTTTTTAAAATCTTCTCTCTCAAGCATCCTTGCTACTGTCCGCATTGCACCAAGAGATACAACTTCCATTGCACTCATTTTTTCAAACCATTCACTATTAAATCGTACCTGGGTTTTTTTGGGGTCAAGGATTTTAAATATCTGTTCTTTATAGGTTTCGGCATTTTTCAATACATCTTCCCTTGTTAACGGCTTTCTTGTTTCAGACCTTCCTGTTGGGTCTCCAATTATTCCGGTAAAATCACCGATTAAAAATATCACCTCATGCCCCAACTCCTGAAACTGCCTCATCTTATGGATTAATACCGTATGCCCAAGATGAATATCAGGTGCAGTTGGGTCAAATCCTGCCTTAACCTTAAGGGGAACACCTGTAGAGATTGATTTTTCAAGCTTTTTCACAAGCTCATCGTCCGTTATAATCTCTACAGTCCCTCTTTTTATGATTTTAAGCTGCTCTTTAATGTCTTTAGTTGACATAGTGATATAATTAAAAGTCAAAGTTCAAGCGAAGATAACAGAAGAAGGGGTTGAAGGGTTAATAGTTTAAGCACTCAATTTTCATTTCACCTTAATCTTCAGTCCTTTTATTTTTTTTCTGAGTGTATTTCGGTTTATGCCTAATATTTCCGATGTCTTTACCTGATTTCCTTTGGTCTCATCAAGAACCATTTTTATGAGGGGCTCTTCAACAAGATTGATTATTGTGCCATATAAATTACCATTATCTAAATGCTTCATTTTGGATAGATGTTTTTGGAGTTTGCTTTTGAGGACATCTTCAAATGTGCAGCCACACCCCTCTTTTTCTTTTGCCTCACGAATCTCTTTCATAAAAATAACCTGCCCGTCATTGATGCTAAATTTTGAAACGATTTTACCTCATAGGGTAAAAGGGGTATAAATTTACTAAATCAACTTTTGATTTAACCGAGGAATGAATAATATTATCAAAATTAATAACCTTGTCAAGAACAAAAATATTTAGTTTTTAAAATCTGTGATAGAATACAGACTTACGCCAAATAGAGATGAACAAAAACCTGATTAAACCACTGAGACACTGAGGCACAGAGAGAAACAAAAACAAAAAAGATTAAGGAGAAAGGGAGAAGATGGAGAGATAGAGAAAAGGGAAAATAAAATATTTTTTCTACTCCCCATTTCTCTTTATTGTTTTCCTCTGTGTCTCCGTGCCTGTGCAAATTTTTATAATTTCCTTTACATGAACGAGCTAAACTCAAAAAACATATTAATTGTAAGAATAGGTGCGGTGGGAGATGTGCTGATGGCAACACCGCTTGTATCAGCCATTCGGAGGGCATACCCTGACTCTCATATCGGATTTTTTACATCCCATTATGCTATGCCGC
>DNJG01000007.1:54817-57650 GCA_003489165.1 Nitrospinota bacterium
CTATGGCTTCAAAGGGGAAACAAATGGCTATCTTACGGATAGTATTCCATTTTTACCCGACTCCCACGTCATATCCAATTTTTTAAAACTCGGCTCACTACTTGGAAAGGATTTTGACGAATTCCCAATGAAGCTCTCATGGAATGATGCTGCTGCAGAAAAGGTAAAGACCATACTTAATAAGCTTCCATATAGTTATCCCAGAATTGCAATTCATGCAGGCTTTGGTCCCTCTGGAAAAAGGGGCAGAAAGGCAATTGGTGTAAGAAGCTGGCCAATTGACAGGTTCAAAGAAACTATCGTAAGGCTTAACAAAAAAACAGGTGCATCCTTCATCCTCACAGGCACAGCAGAAGAATTTACTACAAATGAATCTATAACAAAAGGATTGAAATTTCCCTTGCTGAATTTAGCAGGACAGACAACAATCCCCGAGCTTGGTGCACTATTAAAAGAAATGGATATGTTAATATCAATAGACTCCTCCCCCGCCCATATAGCCGCCGCTGTTGGAACACCTTTGATTGTTTTGTGGGGTCCATCAATAGAAGCAAAGATGAAGCCTATGAGCTTAAATTCTTCTGTTGTTATAATAAATAAAAATCTCCCATGCAGCCCATGTTATGAGACCCCAAGAAAGGATAGCTGCAGGAATAATATATGTATGAAAGAGATACATGTGGAGGAAGTTGTTGAGGCAGCAATTAAACTGCTTAAAACATAGTATGATGAATAAACCAATGGGCATAAAAAAAAGGCTCTTATCTTACACAAACCCTTACTGGGGAAGGCTTATAGCTGGCATACTCCTCGCTATTGTTGTCTCCGCTGCTACAGGTGCTGCTGCATGGATTGTAAAGCCTGTCATGGATGATATCTTTTTAAGCAAAGACACAACACTTCTTAAAATACTGCCGATAGGATTTATTCTTATTTATACAATTAAAGGTCTGGCGCGATATGGACAATCATATCTGATGAGGTCAATAGGACAGAAGATTATAACAAAGATAAGAAACGAACTATATGAACATATACAGAAGATGCCCCTATCCTTTTTCCACAACACACCATCAGCAATCCTCATGTCCCGGATAACAAACGATGTAACTATGCTTGGGCATGTATCATCTCAGGTTGTTGCAGATTTCTTCAGACAGTCTTTTACATTTTTTATCCTTTTAGGTCTGACATTTTACAGGGAATGGAAGCTCGCCGCCATTGCACTTGTTGTATTTCCATTCATCGGCATCTTCATTGTCAGTATTGGAAGAAAATTGAGGGTGCTCAGCAGGAAAAATCAGGAAAAGATGGCTGACTTAAATATTATCCTTCAGGAGACATTTACAGGTAATAAGATTGTAAAGGCATTCGGGATGGAAGAATACGAAAATATAAGATTCATGAATGAAAACAGAAAACTCTATGACATTACCATGAAAGAGACAAAGAGATTTGAAATGCTTTCACCTATGATGGAGTTGTTTGGTGCGGTGGGAACAGGTGTGGTTATATGGTACGGAGGGTATCAGGTAATAAGCGGTGCTACAACACCCGGCACATTCTTTTCATTTATGACAGCCCTCATCATGTTATATGATCCGATAAAAAAAATAAGCACAATGAACAGTGTTGTCCAACAGTCAATAGCAGCAGCAGAAAGGGTATTTGAAATGCTTGATACAAAAATAGATATAACCGATAATGATGGGGCAATAGATATAAGAGAGTTTAAGGACAAGATAGGCTTTAATGATGTGTGGTTTCAGTATAACAGCAATAACGGAATGGTTCTTAAAGGTATAAACCTGACAATAATAAAAGGGGAGGTTGTTGCATTGGTTGGAAGCAGCGGTGCAGGGAAATCTACACTTGTTGATATGATACCAAGGTTTCATGATGTTACAAAAGGGAGTATAAATATAGATAGTTATGACATCAGGGATATAACCCTTAACTCTTTAAGAAGACAGATAGGCATAGTAACTCAGGAGACTATACTATTTAATGACACAGTGAAAAATAATATCTCCTATGGAAGGGTTGATGCAGGTATGGCTGAGATACAAAAGGCCGCTGAGTCTGCCTATGCCCATGATTTTATAATGGAGATGCCGTCAGGATACGATACAGTTATAGGGGAAAGGGGTGTTAAGCTCTCGGGCGGACAGAGGCAGAGGTTATCCATTGCAAGGGCTATATTAAAAAATCCGGCAATTCTAATCCTTGATGAAGCAACATCATCATTAGATACAGAGTCAGAGAAGATGGTTCAGCAGGCATTAGAGAATCTGATGAAGGATAGGACTACACTCGTAATAGCACACAGGCTTTCCACAGTCCTCAATGCCAATAGAATAGTTGTTATAGACGATGGGAGGATAGTTGAAATAGGGAGGCATGACGAACTCCTTTCCCATGGGGGGATTTATAAAAAACTCTACGCGATGCAGTTTAAAGAATGAACAAAAACCAGATTAATCCACAGATTACACAGATTTTCACAGATTTTTAAAAAATATTTTATTTTAATCTGCGGTAATCTGCGAAATCTGCGGGTGCTTTTATATTTTCAATACATGAACATACTGCTCCTAAATCCTCCGGGTAAAAAAATATATGTCAGGGACTACTACTGCAGTAAGACATCAAAGGCAAACTACATCTACCACCCGATTGACCTGCTCCTCCTGAGCGGCATATTGGCATCAAGACATTCTGTAGATTTGATAGACGCTATTGCAGAGAGACTCTCCCCTGATGACTGCCTTAACAGAATAGCAAATAAAAAACCTGATGCAATCATAGCCTTGACCGGTGCCGTATCAATCAA
>DNJG01000118.1 GCA_003489165.1 Nitrospinota bacterium
TGCAAATGTGGATGTGGCGTGGGCGTTTATGTAATCCACTTCAGTTGGAGATATTCCGCCGCTCTTCAGTGCCATCTTCATGCACCTGACAGCCCCTTCTCCGCCGGGTGGAGGGGATGTTATATGGAATGCATCCGCACTCATGCCGTAACCGACGACCTCACAATATATCTTCGCCTCTCTCTTTAATGCAGATTCCATTTCCTCCAGTATTAATATACCAGACCCTTCACCCATGACAAAACCATCCCTGTTTTTATCAAACGGGCGGCTTGCCCTTTTGGGTTCATCGTTTCTTGTTGATAACGCCCTCGCTGCACAGAATCCGCCGATTCCGAGAGGTGTTATTACCGATTCAGTCCCGCCCGCAATCATAACATCTGCATCACCCCTCTGTATAATTTTATAAGCGTCTCCGATTGCATTGGTTCCTGTTGCACATGCAGTAACCACGCATGAATTGGGTCCCTTTGCACCAAATCTTATGGATATCTGTCCTGATGCAAGGTTTGCTATGAGCATGGGGATAAAGAAAGGCGAAATCCTTCTCACGCCTTCCTTGAGGTATATATCATAATATTTTTCAATGGAGGGGAGTCCGCCAAGCCCAGCACCAACGAGGACACCAACCATGTCGGCATTCTCATCCGTGATTTTTAACCCGGAGTCGTCCACTGCCATTATGGCACCTGCCAGTGCATAATGGATAAAGGTATCCATCTTTTTAATCTCTTTCTTGTCAATGTAATCGGATGGATTAAAGTCTTTTACCTCTCCAGCAATCTTTGTAGGAAAATCAGAGGCGTCAAATCTTGTAATATTACCTATTCCTGATTCCCCTCTACAGATTGCTTCCCATGTCTTCTCCACACCTATTCCGAGAGGTGTGATCATTCCCAGTCCTGTAACAACAACCCGTCTGTTCATCATAAGATGTAGGGGTAAGGATTCGAGGGTTCAAGGGTTCGAGTGAAGGCATTTACCTTTGAGCCCTTGACCACTTGAATCCTTGAATCTTGCCTTATTTGTGTTTTTCAATATAATCTATTGCATCTTTAACCGTAGCGATTTTTTCTGCTGCCTCATCTGGTATCTCTATGTCAAATGCCTCTTCAAATGCCATTACCAGCTCAACAGTATCCAGTGAGTCAGCCCCGAGGTCATTAACAAAAGACGCTGTGGGTGTTACCTCACTATCTTCAACTCCTAACTGCTCTACAATAATCTCTTTTACCTTTTGTTCTACTGACATAATCCCTCCCTCCTTCTAACTTTTAACTCATAACTCATAACTTATAACTTACAACCTGTTATTAGTTGTTAGTTATCAGTTATTAGTTGGTTACATATACATCCCGCCGTTTACATGAATTACCTGTCCTGTAATATAAGATGCCTTTTCAGAGACAAGGAAACAGACACAATTGGCTACATCCTCAGGAGTCCCGAATCTCTCCATTGGAATCAGTTTTGTTAATTCATTTCTTGCATTCTCCGGTAGTGCCTCTGTCATATCAGTAACAATGTAGCCGGGTGCTATTGCATTGACATTGACATTGCGAGAGGCAAGTTCACGGGCAATAGATTTTGTAAATCCGATTATGCCTGCCTTTGATGCAGCATAGTTCGCCTGCCCCGGATTTCCCATTGCGCCGACAATAGAAGTTATATTTATTATATTCCCCCCTTTCTGTTTTATCATATATCTTGATGCCGCCTTTGTGCAATTAAAAGTCCCTGTAAGATTTATGCCTATAACAGAGTCCCAATCCTCTTTTTTCATCCTTAATATAAGCGAATCCTTGTTTATGCCTGCATTGTTTACCAGTATATCTATTTTGCCAAACTTTTCAATACATGACTCTATTACTTTGTTTGCATCTTCAGGATTTGATACATCTGCCTTTACCACCACTACAGTTCTTCCCATAGCCTCTATCTTCCTGGCGGTATCAGACGCACTCGTAACATTTTCAGTAATAACAAGGTCGGCACCATCCTTTGCCAGTGCTGTGGCAATTGACTTCCCTATACCCTTTGCCGCCCCAGTTACAACTGCTATCTTTCCATTCAGATTCATAATAAAATACTTTTGCCACAGAGTTCACAGAGAACACAGAGAAAAAACCAATCTTTTTTGACACAGATTTACACTGAATATTTATGATTTTTATGGTTCTTTATTTCTGTGTTAATCATAATTTGTCTGTGTCTTTCAGTGTCTTTATTTTCTTGTCTTTCTCTGTGCCCTCTGTGGCTAATTAGTCAGTTCCTTCAGTGTTTTTTCAAGGCTCTTCATGTCTTCTACATTGAGACACTTTATGTCTTTGTTCATTCTCTTCATCAATCCTGAAAGAACCCTCCCGGGACCTAATTCTATTATTGTATCAATTCCATTATCAAGCATTAATTTCATTGATTCAACCCATCGGACAGGATTACTGACCTGCCGCTTTAATGAACTTCTTGCATCGTCTCCGTTTTTTATTTCCCTTGCATCTACATTTGTAATGACAGGGAAGTTTAGTCTATTGAAATTCAGCTTGTCAAGTTCAATAGACAGTTTTTCTTCGGCAGGCTTCATTAATGAAGTATGAAATGGGGCGCTTACAGGAAGCATCACTACCTTTTTTGCCCCTGTATCCTGTGCTATTTTTGCAGCCTTTTCTACTGCATCTTTCTTTCCTGCTATAACTGTCTGTTCGGGACTGTTATAATTTGCAGGCTGGACAAGATTATTGTTTTCTTCTTCTGAAATCTTTTTGCAGATATCCTCGATTATTCCCCTGTCCAAACCGATTATTGCAGCCATTGCACCTATCCCGACAGGAACCGCCTCTTGCATAAATCTACCCCTCATCCTCACTATAGATACCCCATCAGAAAACCTTAATGAGCCTGATGCAAATATGGCAGAATATTCACCAAGACTATGCCCTGCCGAAATAACAGGAGAGATTCCATTCTCTTTCAGCAGTTCACTGGCTATTGAACTCACTATGAAGATTGCAGGCTGTGTATTCTCTGTCAGTTTTAACGCCTCCTCCGGCCCATTAAAACAGGTAGAGGAGATATTGATTCCGAGTATATCATCTGCCTCTTTGAACATCTCGGCAGCTTTTTTGCTTCCGTTCTGGAAATCCTGCCCCATCCCCACATACTGAGAACCCTGTCCTGGAAATAAAAATGCAATCTTTTTGTTCATATCACCATCTTATCAATGCCGAACCCCATGTAAGGCCGCCGCCGAAAGCCACCATAAGGATTAAATCGCCTTCTTTAATCCTTCCTCCCTTTAATGCCTCGTCAAGTGCGAGGGGGATTGATACGGCCGAAGTGTTTCCATATTTTTCTATGTTTACAAATATCTTTTCTTTAGGCAGTTCAAGGTTCTCTGCTACGGCATCAATTATCCTTTTGTTTGCCTGATGAGGAATGAGCAAGTCTATATCAGAGACCTTATATCCATTTAGTGTTAACGCCTCTCTTGCAGCCTTAACCATATTTTTTACTGCTATCTTAAAGAGGGAGTTCCCTTTCATTTTTAACAGGTGGAGTTTATTATCTATTGTTTCATGGGTTAATGGAGAACTGCTCCCTCCGCCCATCAAATACAAAAGGTCGGCGTATTTACCATCTGAATATATAAGGGTGGATATTATGCCGTCAGCCTTATTCCCACCAACCCCCTTCAAGACAGTGGCAGCTGCCCCGTCACCAAACAGCACACATGTGTTTCTGTCTGTCCAATCAATATAGCGGCTGAAAATCTCAGTTGCAATTAAAAGGATTGTTTTGTATTTTCCACTTTTTATATATTGTTCCGCTACAGAAAGGGCATAAATATAACCCGAACATGCTGCTGATATATCAAATGCAGCAGACTTTTTTGCACCTATGGCTGACTGGACAAAACACGCTGTGGAGGGGAAAAACATATCAGGCGTTGCAGTGGCAACGAGAATAAGGTCAATCTCTTCAGGAGTAACACCACTGTCTTTTAAAGCCTTATGTGCAGCCTTTACCGCAAGGTCAGAGGCTTTGTCCTTGTCAGACGCTATCCTCCTTTCAGACATTCCGGTGCGTGTATGAATCCACTCATCGGATGTATCAACCATCTTTTCCAAGTCGAAATTTGTAAGTACTTTTTCAGGGACATATGAGCCTGTCCCTATAATCTTTACCCTTTTCATATTAAAATATCTTTTTGGCCACAGATTTACACAGACTTAATAATTATTTTAAATCTTAACCACTGAAATCACTGAAAATAACAACAGGACACTGAAATAAAATATTTTCAATTCTGTGCCTTTCAGTGTCTTCAGTGGTAAAGTCTTTTAATGCATGTTTTAGTTAGTAAAAGTCAGTGGCTAAATAGTTTTTTCCTCTGTGTCCTCTGTGGTTGCTTCTTTTCCTGTTTCTTTTTCCCTTGAAAAACTTACGATTTCTTTTAATGCCCTCAATACCCCGCCTTTTTTAACCTCCGACGGCTGTATTGTAATATTACGCTCTATATCCTCCTGTATATGGATATTTACCTTTCCTTTTACAAATTCCCCTGCCTGTCTTATGGCATTTTTTATCGCCTTTGGAGATGATGAGCCGTGGGCGATTATACAGATGCCGTTTACACCTAAGAGGGGCGCACCGCCGTATTCTGAGTAGTCTACACTTTTCTTAAAAGATTCTAAGTATGGCTTAATTAAAAGATAACCAAGTTTGCTCCGCCAGCTTTTTGTAAATATGCCCTTTAATGCCTTTCCTATCATATCTGCAAGGCTTTCACTCACCTTTAGGGTAATATTGCCGATAAATCCATCACTCACAACGACATCTGCTGCACCTTTATATAATTCCTTCCCTTCCACATTGCCGATAAAATTAAGGGTGCTCTTCTTTAAAACCTTATGAACCTCCTTTGTAATTTCATTCCCCTTATCTTCTTCCTCTCCGTTATTTAAAATTCCGACTCTGGGATTGTCCCTCCCGAGGACATACTTGGCAAACACATGACCCATAATGCCGAATTGAAAAAGCTGGTGGGGTTTGCAGTCAACATTTGCCCCTGCATCTATCAGGATTACAGGACCGCTTGCAGTTGGCAGTTGAACTGCTATTGCAGGCCTGTCAATTCCTTTCAGCGTCCTGAGGATAAGGGTTGATGCAGCCATAACAGCCCCAGTATTCCCGGCGCTGACAAAGGCATCAGCCTCACCCCTCTTAACAAGCTCTATGCCGACCTTTATGGAGGAGTCTCTTTTCTTGCGGAGTGCGACAGATGGGGATTCATGCATTTCAATAATCTCTGAGGCATGTCTTATGCTCAAGGGAAGATTTTTCACATCATATTTTTTTAGCTCTGAAGAAATGACCTCTCTCTTTCCAACTAAAATAATATTAGTGCCAAATTCCCTTGCTGCATGGACTGCCCCCTCAATTATTGCCGATGGGGCTTTATCTCCTCCCATTGTGTCTACTGCTATTTTCATTTTATTAAGACAAATAAGCCACAGAGGGCACACAGGAGAGAAAGATAAGGTAAAGGAACAAGTAAAGGAAAGATTTTTTCTCTGTCTCTACCTGCTTTATATTCTGTATTCTCTGTGGCGTTAAATTACTCCATCTCTTCAACTTTTACAATTTCATTTCCCTTGTAGTATCCGCAATTTGGACATACCTGATGGGGCGGTTTAACCTCATGGCATTGAGGACAAGTTGAAAGGATAGGCAGACTTATACCATGGTGAGACCTTCTTTTCCCTCTTCTCGATCTGGATACCTTCTTCTTTGGTACTGGCATATTTCCTCCATTTAAAAGTTAATAGTGACTAGTGAACAAGTACTAATCACAGTTTTATCTTCTTCAATATTTCTAATCTTTCATCTATATCATTTTCCTTACAGTTACATTTACTAATATTCAAATTCTGACCACAATGCGGACACAGCCCCAGACAATTTCCCTTGCATAAAGGCTTTATAGAAATTGACAACAAAATCTGGTCCCTTACGGTAGGGAGTATATCTATGTTATCCCCCGTGTAATAAGAGACATTTAAGTCGCTTTCCATAAGCTCAAGTTCTTCCTTATTGGAAGATTCTCCCTTTTCAGGAAGATACTCGGCTGAAAATTCAGCATTAATCTCATCAGTAAAATTATCAAGACATCTACTGCAAGTCAATTCAACAAATGTGGAAATCTGTCCATTTAGATATATAATTTCATCACACTTGGTCAGAGTGCAATTTATTGTTACATCTTTTACAATTTTAAAATCCCTGTCTCTAAAATCAAAATATGAAGGATTTTTTATAAACTCAACATTTAATCCCTTATCGCCAATATCCTCAATATCAATCCAAAGACCTTCAGGAAGATTAGCTGATTTTTTATCCACTGCTGATACTTTATTATCAAAGCCCTTTTTGCGGGATTTAAAAACCACGGCTATAGATATGCGGGATATTTTTGTCCGCTATATTTTTCTGGAGGATTTCCCACATAATAAAAAAACCTGGCAATTAACCAGGTTTTTAAGAAAACTTTTTAAATTTATAACTACTTAATATATATCAATATATTATACTCCTGTCAAGTGCTTTTCCCTTAAAATTCCCCTATACCGATAGCCAATTTTATTGTCTTTGTTTTCATGCTTTTTAAATTCATCTTCCAATGGGATAATATTGCAGAACCCTGATATGTTTTTTCAAATCCATCCTCCGATTGAGAGACCGTCTCTATTGGAAAATACCACAAAGAGGCAGGCTCTCCAAAAGACAGCATTACTTGAAAACGATTCCACTCATCCTTCATGCCAAATAATTTTGTATCAGAGATTTCTCCCACACTGTTTAATACCCTTTTATCTGCCTCCATACTATGATAACCATCTTTAAATATGTAATGCCTTAATTCATTGTCACCTGCCAGTAAGGTTAAATTGAACTCTATGCCAAACCAGATATCTATATCTTTATCCCCCATATTTGCAATTTCATAATTAGAGATTATTTCAGCTTTTTCCTTTGAAAAACTGAAACTCTTTAAAATGGATACAGGCATAAGCAATTCGCCTTCCTTAATATTTCCCGTTTTTCTCATGTCAAGAGTAACAATACCTTTTTTGTCTTGAGATATGTTTTCTACAATATAAGGCTTATCTATAAAATTACCCAGTTCAGGATAGCTGCATCTCATAAAATTTCTGATGTCAGTGTTACTTCCTAAGAAATGGTCAACAAATGACCTCCGCAGATACCGATCATATACAATTGCATCACCCAAACCTGCCTCTTTCACCTTCACAATATCATGGATAGATTTTGGATTGGCCCCGCCGCCATGATGTCCTGCCTCGACATCTTTTACCTTATGATGATACGCTTCTTCTCTGCGGGTTAATGTATTTGATAGATTAAATCGCTTCGGCCTGTAGTCAAACTCAAACATGGTACCGCCGCAGTCAGGGTCAAAATATGCGTTTATTTTATTATTGCTTATTAACACCTCATTTAGATTGTCCTTGTCGTAATCAAATACCTTATATTCAATCCAGCTTCTATTTTTATGTGCCTTTTTATCAACAATATTTTCTGCCTCAATCAAGTGCTCATATACTGCATGCCTTAGATAGTTTAGATACAATCCCCCAAAAAGCCCATGCCAGTAAGCACAATTACACTGACCCCGATAAAGCTCCCTCAATTCAGGCGGTATTTCTTTGCCCTTCTTCTTTTTAATTTTTTCGCTTACATAGAGCATCTTTTTATGCATCAGATTGCTCTCATTATACTTGGTTAAAAAATTATCCCACAGACCACCCCTTATAAACGGCTTATATTTATCCTTTATGCCGCGGCTTTCAAGGTCATTCAACATTTCTTCAAATTTAACCCCTGTCATTGACGGGAGGGACCATTCCATCATTTCTTCATAAGATGCCATCGGTAGGTATATTCTGCCCATCGGTGGAAATTTTTCCATATATTCACTAAAGGTAGTCATCTCTATCCAGTCAAGATTGCTTTCTATCAGTTTGAAAAAATTCTTGAGCCAGTTTTCCTCGTATACCCACTTATGTGTTCCGGGCCACACACCAAACTTTTCGCCATCATCACCATAAGCAACTCCAGTAACATTGTGCTCTGACATTATTCTTTTGAAATAATCCAAAGTCTCATGGGGCAGTTTAAATGGTATGGAGTATCTCAAAAATTTGTCTATCGGAAAGACAGACATAGTATATCCATATTTCTCCGTAACATAATATCCGAACATATCCTTTTGTTCTAATCCTGCGTAAAAGAAATGGGCATCATCAAGGATTGTATATTTTATCCCTGCCTTTGATATTATCTTAGGCAGCGACGGGTCCCATACCCTTTCTGCGAGCCATATACCTTTTGCATTATAATTAAACTTCTTCTTTATGAATTCCGTCATCATATTTATCTGTCCTATTGCGTCTTCTTCAGGAAGGACTGATAGGATTGGCTCATAAAAACCACCACTTAAAATCTCAATTTGATTTCTATTTACCATGTTTTTTATCTTTTCAAAATACCAGGGGGCTTTACTCTCAATCCACTCAAAGAGTGGGCCTGAATGGTGGATGGAGATGCGGATTTTGGGATGGCGTTCAAGTATTTCAACAAATGGGAGATAGCATCTGTTAAACGACTCTTCAAATACTATATCAAAATTTCCAACAGGCTGATGACTGTGAATTCCAAATAAAAAATTTATCTTTTTCATTCTAAAGTACCTTTTTTGCCACAGATTTACACATACTCAAAGAAAATAAATATTTTAAATATCAAATTCTTTAGTCTGTGAAAGTCTTGTGGCTAATATTGTCAGTTTTTCAAGCACTCCACATAATCCCTTCAAAATTCTCATCAGGCACCTTAAATGTCAGATACTTATATCTTGGATAGCGGTCTAATTCTATGTTCTCTCTTTTAAATTCAACTACAAAATTCACTGCTTCACCTGTCTCAAGATTTAAGTCTTTGAAGGGTATAGCCAATTCTATAATATTTTTTATTGCTATTGTCTTATTTGTTTTAAACAAAGAAAATGTTATCCCATCTTCTGTTTTGTATAATTTATATCGTCCCTTTCCCTCCTCCGCAGTCTTCAGAGCAAAGTCAACCTTATATCTATGTTTATTAAATATATGAATACTTACATCCATATTTTTTTCTATCTGTTCCTCTATCTTACCCTTAATATCTAATCTAATAAAGAAATTGTTAAGGTCAAATCCATAATAAACAGCAGATACAATCTCCTCTGAGTGATACATAGAGCCGCCTGTCAGCTTTTCCCTGCAATAGCCGGCACCAAGCCATTCAAAATAATTTGTATTTAGTCCATCTATATAAGGGGAAATAAATTTTATTGGCTCTTCCGGATGTATCTCTTCCTCAACCCTTATTATAGGAACCTTAAGATACTCAGGAGGCTCTGTATTGAGTATCCTATAAACCTTCTCCAGATGCGCCCTGAAAAGCCTGTCAAACTCTGCATCATTGTCACTTGAAAAGTCATCACCATACCACCAGAACCAATCACTTCCTTCTGCCGCATATATCTCTTCCCATGCCTCCTTAGCCTTTTCTTTGCTTACCTTACTATCTTTGAGCTTTTCAACAAGAAACCTCCTTGTCAGCCTTATATATTCCCATCCCTTGTTGTCCTCGTCTGCACCTATCCAGATTTTAAAATTATTGTTTATCCATGAGCCGGTATAAAGATTATCAATAACCCTGAGCGACTTATGCTCTTCAATATAATCGCCAATTCTCACAGTCTTAAAATTTTTATTTTCCGAGAGTTCTTTATAAATGCTGGAGAGAAATCTCCTTCCCCCGTCAGGGTAGTATTCCCATGCATTTTCCCCATCCAGAATGATACTTACTATATGGTCTTCATTTGAGCCTGACAGATAATTCTGTATTGAACTGAGATGCCCAACAAAATCATTCTTAGATCGTTCGGGAGGATTTTTAGAATATGTAAAGCCTATGAGGTCTGCCAGTCCCTTATCTCTGAAAACTATATTTATCTCTGCATTATTAAAACGGGCTATATAAGGTTTATACAACAAGTCCTCTTTCTTTCCCCCGATTGAATTTAATAATATTGCCTCATCTGTGGCAATCCACTTAATGCCCTCCTTTTGAAAATATGGTATAAGCTCAGGTGCGACAGAACCCTCTGATGGCCACATTCCTGATGGATCTCTCCCAAAGGTTTCTCTGTAAAGTGCTACACCCCTTTTTATCTGCTCCTCTGCATCCTCAGGGTGATAAAATCTGTTAGGGAGTCTTGCCCATGGCATACATCGTTTTGCAATATCACTATCGTAAACAAGGGGGAGTATCGGATGATAGAGTGGGCTTATAGTCAGTTCAACCTGCCCATTATCCTGAAATCTTTTGTAAGTCGGCAATAGTTCTTTCAATATCTTTATCTGGCTTTCAAGGACATATCTCTTTTCGTCTTCTGTAAAATTTTTATCCTTTTTCATTAACTCAGAAAGTGCCTTATCTTTTTCAACAGCCTTATATCCAAACCATGCAAGATTAAACCAGACCTGGAGGTCAAGATACTCCTGAGTAGAGAATGTTTTCACGGCATAGCTAATCTCATCCTCCGTTAATTGTCTCATCCCCCTTCTTTTAAAAATCTCCCAGTATCTGTTGTGCGGCTGTATCATAGTTCCCCAGTTGCACATAAAAAAATTATCAAGCAGGAATTTCTTTTCTTCAAACGACAGGTCAACAGCAGGTTTCATACTCTTGTTCCAGAATACATCTTTTGCCTTGCCGTCTGCATAATCATTTATCTGGATAATAAGAGAGGGGACAATATTAAATGTCATCTTTACTTCAGGAAATTCCTCAAGGAGAGAAATCATGTCATAATAACCTTTTATACTGTGAAGGCGGACCCACGGCATAGTATAGACGCCTGTAATAGGGTCTTTATACATGGGCTGATGCATATGCCATAGGAAGGCTGTGTGCAAAGGCTTCATAACACCCAGTAAGCAGTAAGTAGTAAGCAGTAAAATCATCTACAGATTAATATCTTCCTGCCTACTCCCTACTGCTTACTGCCTACTATCTCAATACCGTTTCTTTCGGAACTACAACTATCCCGGACTCTGTAACATAAAATCTCTTTTTGTCTTCTTTAAGATTATATCCTATCTCTGCCCCTGAAGGTATATCCACATACTTGTCAATAATCGCCCTTTTGATTTTTGCGTGTCTGCCGACATTCACGCCTTCCATAAGAATTGACTCGGCAACATAACTGTAGCTATTTATCCTTACCTGCGGTGACAGTATAGAGCGGTTTATCTGACCTCCGCTTATTATGCACCCTTCAGATACCATTGAATCTGTAGCCGCGCCCACTCTCTCTTTCTCTCTGTCTGCAAAGACAAATTTTGCAGGCGGACATGTGGGATAGTATGTCCTTATGGGCCATTCTCCATTGTACAGGTTGAATGTCGGTGAGACTGTAACCAAATCCATACTCGCCTGCCAATAGGCATCTATACTCCCCACATCCATCCAATAACCTTTTTCAGCATGTGTCATTCCAGGAATTTTATTTTTTGCAAAATCGTATGCAAATAATCTACTCTTTTTCTGAATGCTTGGAATTATATCCCTTCCAAAATCATGTGTGGAATCTTTTAGCTTTGAATCTCTCGTGACCTCCTTTATTAAGGTGTCAGTGTTGAATATATAATTTCCCATGGATACGAGTGCCATATCAGGCCTTCCAGGTATTGGCTTAGGATTCTTAGGCTTCTCTTCAAATCCCTTAATCCTCCACTCTTTATCAACCTCAATAATCCCAAAAGAACTTGCCTCTTCTATAGGCTTTGGTATGACAGAGACTGTAAGCTCAGCCTTCTTTCTTATATGGTAATTTAGCATCTGGCGGACATCCATTTTATATACATGGTCGCCGCCGAAGACACAGACATACTGCGGATTTACATCCCTGATCAGATTGAGGTTCTGATAAATTGCATCTGCTGTCCCTCTATACCAGTCCCTTCCTGTCCTCATCTGTGCAGGAACAGGGTCTATATACTGGTCAAGTTTTGGAGACAGCCTCCATGCAAGTGAAAGATGGCGGTTTAGAGATTCTGATTTAAACTGGGTTAGTATTTTAATCTGAAAAAAACCTGAGTTTATAAAATTGCTCAGGACAAAATCTATAATCCTGTAGCGGCCCCCAAATGGGACTGCCGGCTTTGCCCTCTCCTTTGTTAAAGGATAGAGCCTTGTTCCCTCACCGCCTGCCATAATCATTACTAAAACCTTTTGCATATTTTTTAGATTATACCGTATTTCAAGGGGAGTTCCTATTGTTCCATTGCTATATTGCCATAATTTTTAAGTGAAACAATGAAGCAATGGAACAATTATGGCTCTACTGTAACATAGTAGCCATATTTTCCCCTCTGAATCAACAGCAAAACACTGCTCCCCTTTTTCGCCGATAGCACTGCCTTTTTGAAATCCTTTAAAGTCTCAACCTTTGCCTGATTTATCTGTCTCAGCACATCTCCAGCCTCTATACCTATCTTCCCGGCAGGACTCTCTTTTTCCACTTTTGAAATCAGCACGCCTGAATTTGTAAAAAGCTGATACTTCTTTACCGCCTTATTTGTTATCTCATCTACAGATATGCCGAGCCACTCAAGTGCAATCTCATCATATAGTTCTTCAGGGATTGTCTGAGCTGTTACATTAACTGTAATCTTTTCCCCATCCCTGAAAACTGTGATACTTATTTTATCGTTGTGCCCATAGCCATAAATCAGGTCATTATAGTCATCTATCGTCTTTATATGTTTATTTCCAAGAGAGATTATTATATCCCCCCTTTTTAATCCTGCCCTCTCCGATGGACCGCCTTTAAATGCCTTTGATATTATAACCCCTTTTGTATTTGAATAGCCGAAAGACTTTGCTATCTGGGTAGTTAGCTCCTGAACAAATATACCGAGCCATGCCTCATGGACTTCACCGTATTTAATGAGGTCATTGACTATCCTCTTCGCCCTGTCTATTGGTATTGCAAAGCCGATTCCCTCAGCCTTTTGATATATGGCACTATTTATACCAATAACTTCGCCATTTATGTTCAAGAGTGGACCACCGCTGTTGCCCGGGTTTATGGATGCATCAATTTGAATAAAATCAGAATATATTCTGCCATCCTCGCCTTTTATATTCCTGTTTACAGCACTCACTATCCCTGTGGTAACAGTATGTGAAAGTCCAAACGGATTGCCAATGGCAATTACACTCTCCCCTATCATGATATCGGAAGATGCTCCCATTTGGGCAAACGGCAGAGGTTTGTCAGAATCTATCTTTATAATTGCAAGGTCGGAACGGGAGTCAGCCCCGACAAGATGTGCATCAAACTCCCTGTTGTCGCTTAATGTAACCTTTATTGTTGACGCCCTTAATATGACATGCTCGTTTGTAAGTATGTAGCCTTTTTGATTTATTATGACCCCTGAACCGAGGCTCTGTCTTTTATAATCCTGTGGGGGGAAAAAGTCCTGAAAAAACTGGTCAAAAAAATCGTCTCCAAGACCTGAGAATGGATTAGCCCTCTGGCGGACAACCTCTTCAGTATTTATATTAACAACAGCAGGGCTTACCTTCTCAATGGCAATTACAACAGGAGTCCTTCTTTCCTGTGCATGGACGGCTTGGGGAACCAGAAGACAGAAGACAGAGAACAGAAGACAGAGAACAGAAAATCTGGCTTCTGGCTTCTGACTTCTTACTTCTGTTTTTTTACTCTTTCGGTAGTGTGAACCCGATGTATCTTGTGCTCTTGCCATCTCTTATTAAAAGAGTTACCACATCGCCACCCTTTATGTCTTTCACTACCTTCTTGTAATCATCAAGATTTTTTATCTCTTTTCTGTTCACTTCAATTATAATCTGTCCCCTTCTTGCACCTGATGTAAAAGCAGGGCTGCCTGGATTTACATCCACAATTATAACACCTTCTGTAGATTCAAGGGTGAACTGCTGGGCAATTTCAGGTGTGATATTCTGCACAGATAATCCTATCTCTTCTTCTGATTTCGCCTCAATCACCTCTTTTTCTTCTTTTAGTGTTCCAACGGTTATATTAAATTTCTTCCTTGTCCCGTCTCTTATGATAATCATCTCTGCTTTTGTCTCGGGTTTTACGAGGGCAACCAGTTTTGGAAGGTCTTCAACACTCTTTATTTTTTTGCCATCAAACTCAACAATTACATCTCCCCTCTTTATTCCCACTTTGTCTGCAGGGCTACCTTTAACCACATCACCGACAAGGGCACCTTCACTCTCGGCAAGATTGAATGACTTTGCTATTTCAGGTGTAACCTTCTGAATCATTACACCTATCCATCCTCTGGTAACCACACCCTTTTCTTTTAATTCCTTTAAAATAGGCTTTACCACATTAATAGGTATGGCAAATCCAATTCCTATATTCCCAGGAGCACCTCCTGTAGTAAATATGGCAGTATTTATGCCGATTACCTCACCCTTTGTGTTTATTAGGGGACCGCCGCTGTTTCCCGGATTGATTGATGCGTCAGTCTGAATGAAATCATCATAAGGCCCTGCACCAATAACCCTCCCCTTTGCACTCACTATACCTGCCGTTACACTTTGGCCAACGCCGAAGGGATTCCCTATAGCAACAACCCACTCTCCTACTTCAAGCGTATCGGAGTCTCCGATCCTGACTATTGGAAGTTCCTCTTTTACATCTACCTTTATAAGTGCTATATCTGTCTTTTGGTCTGTTCCTATTACCTTTGCATCATACTCCTTGCCGTTTCCAAGTGTGACCTTTATCTTGTCAGCCCTCTCAATCACATGATTATTTGTAAGGATGTAACCATCCTTATCTATGATAAAACCTGAACCGAGGCTCTGTCTTGGAATCTCCTGAGGCGGTGTCTCTCCGAAAAACCTGTCAAAAAAATCCTTAAACGGATCCTCCTCACCAAAGGGGGAAGGTGTGGGCCCCTTGAATCCTCTTCTTTGCTGATGTTTTACTACCTGAGTTGTATTGATATTTACAACAGCAGGTTTTTCTTCTTTAACAATATCTGCAAACGAACTACCTGCAGACATTGCTGAAACACTACTGGCAACAGCCTTTAAAGGTTCTCCTACCCATTCAACAGGCTGAGAACCTGTTTTTTTATCAATATATACCGAGATGTATCTTGCAGATACTATACTTGCTGTTAAAATAAAGATAGCCAATGCTACCTTTGATAAAGATTTTAAAAAAGTGTTTTTCATTCTCTTCCTCCATAAAAAAACTTACTTGTGGTTAAGTATATCATATGAGGTTTTAAGATTGCAAAAATATTTTAAAAAATTTAAGGATGATGGATGACCCCATGATAAGCCATATGAAATCATCAGGTTAAATCTTCCTTTTTTGGATATTATCCTTGAAAATTAAAGCTGCTAAACATGAGGGGTGCAGTTCAAAAATCTCATAATGGTTTTACCTCTTTGCGAAAATCATAGTTTTTTTCAGGGTTCAAAAGCATTACCTGTGTGTATAGTTGATACATATCTACTAAAGAATTTTGAAGAATTTTAAATTGACAAAAATTGGTGGATTTGATAACTTAAAATGTTAGTTTTTTGTGGGCCGCTAGCTCATTTGGTAGAGCACCGCCCTTTTAAGGCGGGTGTGCTGGGTTCGAATCCCAGGCGGCTCACCACAAAAACAACTTATAACTTTTAACTTATAACTAATAACCCAATGAGGATTATTAAGTTATTAGTTGATTGTTAATAGTCATCAGTTAGTTTGTGTCCCCATCGTCTAGCCCG
>DNJG01000077.1 GCA_003489165.1 Nitrospinota bacterium
AGGCTGATGGGGTTGAATTATCGGTCTGAAAGGAAATTTAATAAAAATAATATTTATGTGGTTTTTCTAATTACGGTTGCAGGATTTGTTTTATACGAGCTGTATTCTGTATTGGAGTTTGGTTCTCCTCCATCTCCCTCTATTCCTGCTGTAGATGAGGTTAAAAATGATGAAGCTGCTTTTATGCCCCTGACAGGAGAGATAACTACACCACATTCAGAAGATGCTAAAGATAATCCTAAGAAAAGTCCTTCGCCGGTTGATAATGAGGATATGATAAAAAGTAAGGAAGAAGTAATAAAAAGCGGAGCTGTTATCAATACTCCTGCCGTTCCTTCTCCAAAAGTTGAAGAGGACCCACATCTCATCACATCCATGGCAGTAAAAAAAGAGAAAAAAGAGGCTTATCACGGAGCATATATTATAAGGGTGGCAACATGTGTGCTTAAAGAGAGTGCGGATGTTGTGCAAAGAGATTTAAAAGAAAAAGGTTTTTTATCCTATCAGAAGATAGCTCCTGGCTACATAAAGGGGAAGGTTGCAAATCTTCATAAGGTATATGTGGGGGATTACAACAGCAAAAAAGAGGTATTATTAGTTGTAGATAAACTTAAGGCAAATGGTTTTTCAGCTATTATAGAGGAGAGAAAAGATGGTTAAGGATGATATAATTGATATTGTGTATAAGAAGGTAGGATTTACGCATAGTGAGGCTGTTGCCGCTGTAGAACTTATATTTGAGACAATAAAAGAGAGATTGACGGCAGGTGAGGATGTAAATATAGTTGGTTTTGGGAAATTCTGTTTGAGGAATAAGAAAGAGAGGACGGGGCGAAATCCAAAGACAGGCCAGGCGTTTAAGATTACAGCCCGGCGAGTGCTTACATTTAAACCGAGTAAAAATATGAAGGAGGTTGTAAATGGTGGCAAAGGAAATACCTGATAAATTATTCTTTAAAATAGGAGAGGTGGCAGAGATTACAAAGGTAGAGCCTCATGTCCTGAGATACTGGGAATCTGAATTCGGTTTAATAAAACCGGACAAGAGCGAGGCTGGACAGCGAGTTTACAGAAAGAAAGATATTGATACAATCCTTGAAATAAAAAAACTGCTTTATGAGGAGAGGTTTTCAATTGAAGGCGCAAAAAAAAGGCTTTTTAAAAGATATAAGATATCGGATAACAGCGAAAGGGTCATGGAGACCTTTAAAGAGTTAAAGAAGGATTTGCTTGACATATCTTTCATGTTAGATAAATCAACTACCTCCCATAAGTAAGCCTGTCAATCAAGTATTCAGGAAGCCCCTCTCTTCTCATCTTCTCCTGTGCTGATTTAATATCATACGGAACCCTCTTAAACTCTATAGTCATATCTTTACTATCGTAAACAACAAATGAGGCATCGGGATTTCTGTCCCTTGGTTGTCCGACACTTCCATCATTGATAATATATTTTGAGGTGCTTTTGAGTTTTATAAATTTATCCTTTAAGATATTTATTCTGTTAGAAGCATCGCTCTCTATAACAACTGGATAATGAGAGTGACCTATAAAACATAAGGTGGTATTAAAATATTCAAGATTTTCCATTGCATCAAGGGTATTTATAATGTAATGCCACATCAGCGGCTCTTTAGGTGAAGAGTGGGCTAATGTAATATTATCTGCAACCATAGTTACAGGCAGTTTTTTGAGATATTCTTTATGCCCTTTAGTTAATATCTCTTTTGTCCAGAGGACAGCCTCTTTTGCATGTGGATTAAAATAATTAATGTCTGTCATATCTACGGCGGCATAGTCATGATTGCCTGCCAGTATTATATCGGCAGCGGGGTACCCATCCTTTAGATGGGTCGTGAGCATATCTATTGCCTCATTGGGATTGGCACCATAGCCTACAATATCGCCGAGGAAAAGCCTTTGGTCTATATTCAGTTTCTCAATTTCTTTCAGGACAGATTGAAAAGCCTCTATGTTGCTATGAACATCTGAAAATATGGCGTATCTCATTTTGCAGTAATGACTATTGACTATTGAAGTTTGATAAATTAATACAATCCTTATCAATCGTCATTCGTCAATTTTCAATCTTCAATTCTATAGGTTATCCTTCAAGGACTATCTGATGCCTTTCCTTAAAAGTTTCCACAGAGTGTCTCATCAGCCTGTTTAACATTAAAAATCTTCTCTTATCCTCTTCTGCTATCTTTACTGTATAATCACTCTCTGATAATTGTATTTTGCTGAATCCATTTAAGATGCCTTCAACCATATCTACGGCTATCCTGTTATATTCTGAATCTGACACCTCTTTTATGCAGACAGAGATGCCAAAGTTTTTAACCTTCATCCTCTGGACAATATCTATAATGCTTGAAAATATGTATAAGAGTTTTGGTGAATTGAGGTTGGCCGCCTTCCCGAACCCGACTAAGAGTATTTTTTCTGTCGGCAATTTATTAAGGCTTGAAAGGAGGACGGTCTCTTTAAAATTTCCAAAAACTTTTTTTTTCTTTATAAGATTTGATATCTGCCCGTTCAAAAACCAGTCAATATTGCCTGCATTGCCTTTGAGAGGTATGACATCTTTGAAAAGTGATACAACGATTAGGTCGGTTTCGATTTTCAGGAATTCATCTGGCAGTGTTTTAATCTTTAACATTTTTCTTTTTATCGCATTTTAATTCCTTTTTTATCCTATCAAGGATACCATTCACAAAATGACCCGAATCTTCTGTGCCGTATTTTTTTGCAATATCAATTGCCTCATTTATAGTGACATTGGAAGGTATCTCATCTTCATACAATAATTCATATACTGCGCTCCGCATTATATTTTTATCTATTTTGTTTATCCTGCCCAGAGTCCAGTGTTCACTGAATCTTTCAATGGTTGAATCAATCTCTTTTATGTGATTATAGGTGCCTTCTGCCAATTTTGTAGTAAAGGATTGAATATCATCAGGGGTTGGATTGTACTTCCAGAAATCCTCAATCTGAGATTTAATATCGTCTTTCTGAATATCCCACTGATACAGGATTTTCAGACACAATTCTCTTCCCCTTCTTCTCTTCTTCATTTGTCAAAAAACAGAAAAACAGAAAGCAACCACAGAGGCACTGAGACACCGAGATTAAGAACTTTAAAATAATTTATATTTCCTCTGTGACTCTGTGTCTCTGTGGTTAAAATCTATTTTTTTAGTTGTTTATACAGGTTCACCATCTCAATGGCATTGATTGCCGCATCCCATCCCCTGTTGCCTGATTTTGTGCCGCACCTTTCAATGCCCTGCTCAATATTTTCAACTGTAAGGACGCCGTAAATTACCGGGACTCCTGTCTCAAGTGAAATCGCTGCAATTCCCTTTGTAACCTCTGAAGATATATGCTGATAATGAGGCGTATCCCCTCTTATTATTACACCAAGGCATATCAATGCATCATATTTCTTTGATGATGCTAATATACTGGCAGCGTATGGAATTTCAAATGATCCCGGAACCCTTACTATTTTGATGTCTCCGTCTTTGGTGCCGTGTCTTGTAAGAGCATCCAATGCCCCCTCTATAAGCTGTTTTGTTAAAAAATCATTAAACCTGCTTGCCACTATCCCAACCTTTAAGCCGCTTCCATCCAGTTTTCCCTGAATTGTCTCAGGCATAAGACCTCCCCTTAAAAGACAGTAGGCAGTAGATAGTAGGCAGTAAGCAGTAACTCCCCTCTGTCTCTGTTTTCTTTCTACTGCTTACTCCTTACTGCTTACTGATGTTATTATGTGCCCCAGCTTTTTCCTCTTTGTATCAAGATATTTGACATTGTCCTTTTTAGGATGTATCTCTATCGGAACCCTATCTACTATGTGAAGCCCATATCCGTCTAATCCTACAATCTTTCTTGGATTATTTGTTATTAATCTTAAATTTTTTACTCCGAGGTTTGCAAGTATTTGGGCTCCTATACCATAATCTCTCAAGTCAGGTTTAAAGCCAAGTTCTTCATTTGCCTGAACAGTATCTCTCCCCTGGTCTTGTAAGGCATAAGCCTTCAGCTTGTTGACAAGGCCAATGCCCCTCCCCTCCTGATAGAGATATAAGAGGATGCCTGTCCCCTCTTTTTCTATCATCTCAAGTGCCTTATGCAGCTGCTCACCGCAGTCGCATCTGTGTGAGCCGAATACATCGCCCGTAAGACACTGTGAATGAACCCTTACAAGTATATTCTTATCAGGTGTGATTTCTCCTTTTACCAAGGCGAGGTGTATAAAATCGTTCAGTGTATTTTCAAATGCAATTACCTTAAATTCGCCGTAGTCTGAAGGAAGTTTGGTCTCTGCAGCCCTCTTGACAAAAGACTCTCTTTTCATCCTGTATTCAATGAGGTCTTTTATTGTGATAACCTTTAAGCCGAACTCCTTTGAAAATTCCATAAGCTGGGGAACTCTTGCCATAGTCCCGTCATCATTCATAATTTCACAGATAACTCCTGCCGGATATAAGCCTGCAAGCCGTGCCAAATCTACCGAGCCCTCTGTCTGACCGCTTCTAACTAAGACGCCCCCCTCCTTTGACCTGAGAGGGAATATATGCCCAGGGCTTACAATATCGTCTTCCCTTGTCTTTGGATTGATTGCTGTAAGTATGGTAGTTGCCCTGTCATGGGCTGATATACCGGTAGTTACTCCATGCCTTGCCTCTATTGAGATTGTAAATGCAGTCCCAAATCTTGCCTCATTATTTTCAACCATCATAGGAAGATTGAGTGCTGCTACCCTTTCAGGCGTTAGAGAGAGGCATATAAGCCCCCTCCCATGCTTTGTCATAAAGTTTATTGCCTCCGGAGTGGTCTTTTCGGCAGCAATCATCAGGTCGCCCTCGTTCTCCCTGTCCTCATCATCAACGAGGATGATCATCCTGCCTTTTTTAATGTCTTCTACCGCCTCTTCAATTGAATTAAATTTTATATCCATGTTTTTTCAAAAAATCAGTGTTAAGTGTTGAGTGTTTAGTGTCAGTAGTCAGGTTAACAAACCTCTCTATATATTTGCCAATTATATCACATTCTATATTTACCTTCTCTCCAATTGATTTTTCCTTTAAGTTTGTCATCTCAATCGTGTGCGGTATCAATGCAATAGCAATAGAGTTGCTATCTACATTTGCTACTGTAAGACTTATGCCGTCTATTGCTACAGAACCTTTGTATATCATATATCTAATTGTATCTTCTGATGCTTTTATACCAAGATAAGCTCCATCAACTGTCCTGTCAAATTTTACTATCTCACCTATCCCATCAATATGTCCTGTAACAAAATGTCCGCCAAGGCGGTCACTAATTTTTATAGCCCTTTCAAGGTTTACTTTTCTTCCTGGCTTAAACCCGCCGATGGTAGTTTTCTTTACCGTTTCTTCTGAAATCTCCACCTCAAATGCATTGTTGGTATATTTTACAACGGAAAGACATGTGCCATCTATAGCTATACTTGAGCCCATGCTTATATCATCCATTATCTTATTCGCAGCCAATGTAAGCCTAAGATTATCCCCCTTCTTAGAAATCCCCTTAACTACCCCAACTTCTTCAATCAGTCCAGTAAACATAAGAAGATTTTAGATTTATGATTTACGAATTACGATTTAAAATCCTAAATCCAAAATCGTAAATCGTAAATTATTTCAGGTATCCTTCAACAACAATATCATTTCCACACCTATCCACAGTTACATCGCGGATATTCAGAGAATCACTTAGTTTTTCAAAACCCCTTCCACCCACAGCAGGTACACTCTCTTTACCGCCAATTATTTTTGGTGCAATAAAGAATATTACCTTATCAACTATACCTGACTCTAGTGCGGCAGAATTGAGTTCTGAGCCCCCTTCTATCATTATACTTGTAATCTCCATTTTGCCCAGTTCTTCCATTAAATTTGGCAGATTAATCCTTTTGTTTTCTTCCTCTATCTCTATAACATTAATCCCTTTTTCTCTCAATATATCTGCCTTTTTTGCATCTGCCTTCTTTGTTGCAGCAATTATGACTTTTGATTTTTGTGCCTTGCGGGAGGCAGATGCAGATTTAATAATATTGGAATCCATTGGAATCCTTAACTGGCTGTCAACAATTATACGAATAGGGTTTTTCACATTGCCTCTTTTTAAACTTACTGTGAGATTTGGATTATCCTGTAAGACAGTCCCTATACCAACCATTACTGCATCTACCTCATCTCTTAAATTGTGGACACGTTCCCTTGAAGGTTCGGATGTTATCCATTTGGATTCTCTTTTACAGGTTGCAATCTTTCCGTCAAGGCTCATTGCAATCTTTAAGAGGACAAATGGTTTTTTTGATGTGATATATTTTATATATACCTCATTGAGCCTCTTGCATTCTTTCTCCAATAAGCCTGTAGACACCTGAATCCCCGCTCCATTCAGCTCCTCTATGCCTTTACCTGAGATTATTGGGTTGGGGTCAACCATTCCGATAACAATTTTTTTTATTCCGCTCTTTATAATGGTTTTTGTGCATGGGGGAGTTCTACCCTTATGACAGCACGGTTCAAGGGTCACATACATTATTCCGTCTTTTGCGTTTTTACCTGCCGAATTAATTGCATTGACTTCGGCATGGGGTGTCCCTGCCTTTTTATGGCAGCCTTCCCCGACAATCTTGCCCCCCTTTATAATTACAGCCCCCACCACAGGGTTGGGGCTTGTTCTCCCCTTTGCTGTCAGGGCTAAATCAATAGCCCTTTTCATATATTTTTCAATCATAGGAAATTATAAAATTTTGTTTTTAAACAGCTGTTATTGATACCCCATTTTCCTCTGCCATCTTTATCACCTTATCAATGTCCACAACCATAGTCTTTTCTGCCTCTATTGCAAGGGCGGACACCTTCCCGGCAATTATATTTTCAATTGTTCTTATCCCTATTGTAGGGACATCAAATCTTGGATCCTGTTTCGGTTTTGCTACCTTTACAACAACAGCCCCCTCTTTACAAAGACTGCATCCCCTTTTAATTGCCTCATCAGTCCCTTCAATTGCCTCTACTGCCAATATAGCCCTGTCTTTTACAATTACAGTCTGGCCAATGTCAAGCCCTGCAATCTCTTTCGCAATCTTAAAACCATATTCTATATCACTATTTTCTCTTCTATCAGGTTTATATTTTGTCAGATGCCCTTTTGAAGGAAATAGTCTTTTTAAGAATGAAATCTGGTCTAAAACCCTCATCCCTTCTTTTTCTAATTCACTTATAATGGCGAGCATGATTGTATCATCATTTTTATTTTTGATTTTGCTCAAAATCTTTATTGCTTTTAAATCAAATTTCAGATTTTGAAATAAAAGCCTCTTTTCTACCTTCCCAGCCATTGCTATATCCTTAACCCCTTCATTTTTTAAAGACTTGATTATCTTTCCTGCCTCTCCAACACCATATTGATATACAACTGTTGAAAAGGGTTTGAGTGATTTTGCCGATTCTTCCGTAAAGGCAATTGAGATTACATTTAGCCCTTTTGAATTTGCCTCATTGGCAAGCAAGACAGGCAGTTCGCCGCTCCCTGCAATCAACCCCAATCTCTTGATATTGTCTGCCATTGTTTTTAATAGGTGATAGGTTTTAATGCTACCGCTGTGAATTTTTCTGTTTTTTAAATTTATCTAATACTTCAAGGGCAATCTGGAGGGAATATATCTCTTCATCTGCCGGGACCATTCTGTCTGCTCCATTTATGGCACAATCAATTAGGTGGTTGAGCTCAAGTTTTAAAGGATTATCTCTATGAACGAATATCCTCTCAGTAAATGATTCCTGTTTGTAACGAAGTTCTTTCTTTGTAAGGAAATGTTCAGAGGATGCTTGTCTGTGAATATGTATATCCTGATTTGAATAATCAAGAAATATATATTTATCCTTCTGTGTTATGGCGAGTGTCCTTATTTTATGTTGTGTTACCCTGCTTGCAGTGATATTTGCAATACACCCATTTTCAAACTCCATCTGCACATTACAGAGGTCGTCCTTATCTGAAAAAATAGAGTTGCCGATTACATTTAATCGTTTTACCTTTGAATTTACAAGGCTGAGAATTATATCTATATCATGTATCATGAGATCCACTACAACGCCGTCATCCTGAATCCTTGAGTCATAAGGACCAAGCCTCCTGCATTCTATAAAGAGGGGATTGTCAACTATCTTTTTTAATTCATGAACAGCGCCATTGAATCTCTCCACATGTCCTACCTGAAGAGTCAGCCCTTTCTTATCTGCAATTTCAAACAACTCCATTGCCTCCTTGATGCTCTTTGTCATTGGTTTTTCCACAAGGACATGAATACCTGCCATAAGAAAGTCTTTTGTGGTTTTATAATGATGAGAGGTTGGGACTGCGATGCTGATTACATCCGCTTTATTAAATAGCTCCTTATAATTCTTATAGAAGATAGTATTATATTTTTCTGCAATCTCTCTGCCTCTTGTCTCGTTAAGGTCTGATACGCCTACCAATTTGACATTTGGTATCTCGGAATATACCCCCACATGGTAACGCCCCATGTGTCCCACACCGACTACACCTGCCCTTACCTTTTTCATATAAAAACCTATTTAAGCCGCAGACTTTCACTGACTAAAATAAACTGAATTATTTTTTTATGGTCTATGTAAGTCTGTGGCTAATTCTTATTTTATAACTCCCCTCTGTGATTTTTCTATAAATTCAATGAGATGGTTTATCTCTGCACCACCTTCAATTTCTTTCTTTATAGTTTCTACTGCCTGAGAGATATTAAATCCTGATTGATAAAGCAGCTTAAAAGACTTTTTTAAGCTATCCCTTGTCTTTGGCGTAATTCCACCTCTTCTCAAACCAATCGTATTCAAACCTATAAGTTCAGCGGGATTTCCCTCCACTAAAAAATATGGAGGAACATCCTTTACAACCCTTGACATCCCGCCTATCATTGACATACTTCCAATCTTTACAAATTGATGGATTCCAGCAGCACCGCCTATTACAGCTTTATCTTCCACAACTACATGCCCTGATAGCCCTGCATAGCTTGTAATAATGGTATCATTCCCAATCTGACAGTCATGAGCAATATGGGCATAAGTCATTATATAATTGTTATCTCCAACCACCGTTGCCCCATTTTCTTTCATAGAGCGGTGAATTGTTACAAACTCCCTTATAATATTGTTATTGCCTATCTTTACATAGGATGGGCAGTCATTATGTTTTAAGACTTGAGGGGTGCCGCCTAAAACTACACCCTGAGAAATCTTACAGCCTGTCCCTATCTCAACCCAATCCAGACATACATGAGAGTCTATCTCAGCATTGTTTCCAATTATAACATGCTCTCCGATTACTGCAAATGGTCCTATCTTTACATTTTCCCCTATCTTTGCATCTTTATGGACAACTACTGTTCTATGCATGCTGTTCACTATGTTCAATTTTTACATGATTGTAGCTTAAAAATCAAGAACAAAGGGATAAAATGGACTTGAAAAATTGTATGAAGTAGCATACTATAAAATAAATTCGTATAAATTTAAAATTTTGGGATAAAGTGTTTTATATGAAAAATATTATTAAAGAACTTTTAATAAACCTCGGTGAAGACCCTGAAAGGGATGGACTAAAAAGGACCCCTGAGAGGGTTGAGAAATCGTTGGGATTTCTGACAGAGGGATATGGAAAAGACATAAAAAAGATAGTAGAGAAGGCTGTCTTTGAGGAAAAATGTGATGAGATGGTGATATTGAAGGATATTGATATCTTTAGCATGTGTGAACATCACCTGCTCCCTTTTTATGGTAAGTGCCATGTTGCATATATTCCCGATGGGAGGATAATTGGTTTGAGTAAGATACCCCGTATAATAGAGGTCTTCAGCAGGAGGCTTCAGGTTCAGGAGAGATTGACAAACCAGATTGCAGAATGCCTTACGGATGCCCTGAAACCAAAAGGAGTGGCTGTTGTTATTGAGGCGCTGCACCTGTGTATGTGTATGAGGGGAGTAGAAAAGCAGAATGCCATAACAATAACAAGCTCAATGCTCGGTGTTTTTAAGAGAGATTCAAGGACACGGATGGAATTTATGGGTTTCATAAAAGGAAGGTAAAAATGGACATAAAAAAAATCCTTTTTGTCTGCACGGCAAATATATGCAGGAGCCCAATGGCTGAGACCATTCTGAAAGAAAAGCTCAAAAACAGTGGCATGGCAGATATATCGGTCTCTTCGGCAGGGCTCATGGATATGAAGGGCGGAAAGGCAAGGGAGGAGGCACTAAAAATAATAGGAGGGCTTGGAGTTGATATATCAGAACACAGGTCAAGGCATCTCGCGGGGGAGATGGTAAAAGATGCTGATTTGATAATTGTCATGGAGTCAGACCATAGGGATAAGATACTGAGTGAATATTCTGAAGTAAAAGGCAAGGTTTTTTTATTGAGCAGTTTTGGAAATCAAAAAGGGATGGAGACCGATATTGCAGATCCTTATGGCGGTTCTATCTTTAATTACAGGGTGGCCTTCAGGGATATAAACTTTCATATAGAAGGACTTATGAGGTATTTAAGGGGATTACCCTGATAGATTTTTAAACTTTTCTAAACATTTATTGCTGCAGAAATAAACTGTCTTCCCTCCTATGACTTCCTTGACTGCATCTGATTCAGGGATATAAATATTACAGACAGGGTCCTTCATCATGTTTTCACCTGCAAGTCCTTTTGAATTTTCTTTTTTTACAGATGGAGAGTGTTGGAGTGATTTCCTGATTGTGTAAATAATTAAAAATAGCAATATTAAAACTATTATCTGTCTCATCTGTTTTTATTTGCGAATTTTCAAAAGCTTCCAGCCTAAAATTTAGAAGATTGTATAAAAGATTATTGTGTGATAGTATATCATAAAATCATTTAATAATCAGGGATTAAGCGGGCGTAGCTCAGTTGGTAGAGTGTCAGCTTCCCAAGCTGAATGTCGCGGGTTCGAGTCCCGTCGCCCGCTCCAAAAATCAGTGAACAGTGACCAGTGCTCAGTACACAGTAAAAAATGAATTTTAAATTCTGACTACTGACCACTGATTACTAACTACTGACCACTGTAACTATGTATGCTGATTTGCATATTCATACGACCTATTCTGACGGTTCTTTCCCGCCTGCCGTAATTATTCGTCATGCTGTAAGAAATAATCTTAAAATCATATCTATTACAGATCACGATTCAGTAGATGGTATTGCAGCCTCAATTGAGGAAGGGGAGAAAAGTGGTGTTGAGGTTATACCCGGGATTGAGATCAGTACGACTGTAGATACTGGAGAGATACATATACTCGGTTATTTTATTGATTATACAGATGAGTATTTTTTGAAAAGCCTGAAGAGGATTCAGGAGATAAGGGTTAAAAGGATGTCTGTAATGGTTGATAAATTGAAAACGGTGGCAGTAGATATTGATTTTGATGAGCTTATTGGATATGTCTCAAATAATTCAATCTGTAGACTCCATTTAGCCCATTTTTTAAAAAAGAAGGGATTTGTAAGCTCTGTATATGAGGCATTTGATAGGTATATCGGTTCTGGAAAACCTGCATATGAAAAGATGAATGCGCTCACCCCAGAGGAGGGAATAGAGCTTATATCAAACGCAGGCGGAATTTCTGTTCTGGCACATCCCGGGCTTACAAGAAGGGATGACCTTATAGATGTTATGATTTATGCAGGTCTTAGGGGGTTGGAGGTTTATCACAGCGGGCATTCCGAAGAGGATACGAACCGCTATTTTCAAATGACAAAGGATAAAGGGCTTTTGGTGACAGGCGGCTCTGACTGCCACGGCGAGAAAAAACTCAATATAATGATGGGAAGGGCAAAACTTCCGATTCAATATGTGGACAGATTGAAGGATGAGGTATCAAATATTAAATTCATAAATCAAAATGAAAACATTAAAGGCATGTCTCAGAGTTCAAAGACAATTTAATCTTTGGTTTTTATTATTTCTGCTTTTTATATCGCCCCCCCCAGTTTACCCTTCAAATACAGATATCCTTCAGCCTGAGAATAATGCTTTTACGCTTGCAAAAGGTCTTTATAATGATGGATTGTTTGACTTGTCTGCAAAACAATTTAATCTCTTTATAAAAGATTATCCTGACAGCCAATTAATTTCAGATGCCTATTTCTATTCAGCAGAAGGATTATATAAGGCAGAGAGATATAACAAGGCAGTTTTACAGTATGGGAAAATATTAGAGATGTTTCCTGATTTTTTAAAATCGGATGATGTTATTAAAAGGATAGGAGAGTGTTCTAAATATATTGAAGAAGGTGAGACAGTAATTAAAGTCTTTGAAATAATATTTGAGAGGTATCCGGAAAAAGGTTATTCCAGTGGTGCTGCATACTATTATGCAAACATCCTTTATAAAAGACAGAGATACAATGAATCACTCTGGATATTTGAGAGGCTTGCTGAGAAGATACCCCATGGTGTCCCGGAAGATGAGCTTTATTATAAATTAGGGGAGTGTCTATATAGGACCGGAGATTTAAGGTTGGCATCGGAGAAGTGGTTTCATGTAATAAAGAAATATCCAAAGTCAAATTTAACAGAGAGTGCCCTATATAATTTGGGTGTCCTGTATTTTGCAGAGGGGGATTATAAGGAGTCAAGGGTGAGATTTGAAAAATTAGCAAATAGCTATCCCAAAAGCAGTCTCTATGTCAGGGCTGTATATGGTGTTGTTTGGTCTCTGTGGAGGGAGGAGATGTATAAAGAGGCAGGGCAGTATCTCATGGCTTATGAAGAAAAAGAGGGTGCTTATGAGAGAGATATTGTTTCTGCTATGGAGTTTTTAAATGGAGAGAACTTTGCGGGTGCATATGATAAATTAAAAAAAACTATTGAAGACAGACCTGATGGTAAGTTTAAAGAAGATATTCTGTGGCTTATGGTGAAAAGCACTGATGAGATGGGAAATTTAAAAGAATCTCTATCGATTTACCTCCAATTGATAAACGAGTTTCAGGGTAGTAAGCGTATTGGTGAGGCATATATAAATGCAGGAAAGGTATATCTTGATTTAAAGGATTTGAATTCCGCAGTGAATATTTTAAAAACCTATACCGAGAAATATCCTTCTGCTGACCTCAACTTTGGTAAAAGTGAAGGGAGGGAGGACTTATGGGATATTATCCAAAGTGCTGATAATTATCTGAAATCAGGTGAAGATGATGAGGCAGTAGTTTTGTATAAGGAATTGCTTGAGAATACTTCTGAACCTCTTTTGAAGCTGTTAATAAAAAATAAATTGAAAGATATTTATCTTAAAAAGGGTATATATAAGGAATATGTTGAACTCTCCTCTTATTTTATGGATTATGAGCCTGTGATAATGGAAGAGGAGAAAAAAAATTTTATCACTGAAAACGATGAAAAGTATAAAAAAATAAATGTGTCCTCTGCGCCCTCTGTGGCAGAAGGTTCAGGTGCAATTTCTTTATATATGACTGCCGATATATTGGCAAAATCAGGAAAGATTGATAAGGCTTCTGAGTTTTTTAAGAGGGTCATTGATGATTATCCCAATGAAAAAGGATTTGATGCCGAGAGGGTAAACATAGGACTTTTCTTTTTGAAAGAAAAGGAGTATGATTTATCAATAAAATCTTTTTCTCAGGTTATAAACAGTGTAGAGGACAATAAACTTAAGGCTGAGGCGCATTTCTGGTTAGGAGAAGCTTTACAAAATTCAGGAAGATTGGAGGATGCAATTATAGAATATCTTAAGATTTCCTATTTATATCCTGATAATGATATGTGGACAGGGACTGCAAGGTTTAGAGTAGGGGAGATATTTGAAATGCAGGGGAGAATAGATGAGGCAGTCCTTATGTATCAAAAACTTGCAGTAAAGTATAAGAATGACGAAAGAGGTAGGTTTGCTGTAAAAAAATTAGAGGAGATAAAAAAAGGCAAGAATCAGGAGGCAAGCATTAAAAAATAGGAGGATTTAGATGCGCTTGAAGGAAGATATGATTAATTATGTATCAACAATGATCGTTGATGATTTATTAAAAAATGGACTTATAGAGATAGATTGTGCAAAGGAAAAGATTGTTGACTCAATTGGGAAAATAATTACTGATGAACTGTTATTGGAAGACCGGCTTAATGACGAAGTAAAAGAATTACTTAAGAGCCATGAGATGGAGTTGGACAAAGGGAATATAGACTACAGGAGGATGTTTCAGATGGTAAAACAAAAGCTGGCAAAGGAGAGGGGGATGGTATTGTGAGATTGGGCAGGGATAAAATAAATCATCTTTCAAAATTAATTATTACAGAACTGGCAGGAGATGACAGGGTAGAGTTCTTTGATGAGGAGAATAAAATAAGATTAGAGATTGTAAGGGTTGTTACTGATGTTCTTAAAGTTGATGATGAGATTGATGAGGCAGCAAGAAAGACATTGGCATCCTATTCAAAAAATATAAGAGAGGGGACACCTGAGTGGGAGGTATTATATAACAAGCATTATAATGAAGAGGCAAAAAAGAGGAGGGGATTTTAGCCAAGAAGCAGTTATATTTTACAAATAAAATGATTTCCCTGC
Organism: Nitrospinota bacterium; assembly: GCA_003489165.1. Lineage (GTDB taxonomy): Bacteria > Nitrospinota > Nitrospinia > UBA9942 > UBA9942 > UBA9942. Next base: position 14,663 of record DNJG01000077.1, read on the forward strand.
CCAAGTATCTAGCCATTTTCCAATTACAGAGATTCCTTGCAGATAGAAGGCAATATAAGAAATGAATAATTCAAACTGCTTTGAAGTCCTGCATAAAGATAAATACACATCTGCACGGCTAGGAAAACTTAAAACATATCATGGAGAGATAACTACTCCTGTATTCATGCCTGTCGGCACTCAAGCCTCCGTAAAAACACTATCGCCACAGGATTTAAAGGATAATGATGTTGAAATTATTCTTGGCAATACCTATCATTTATACTTAAGACCGGGACATAATATAATAAATGAAATGGGGGGTCTGCACAGTTTTATCGGGTGGAATAGACCTATACTTACGGACAGCGGCGGTTTTCAGGTTTTCAGCCACAGGGATTTAAGAAAAATAAATGAGGATGGTGTGGAGTTCAGATCATATATAGATGGCTCAAAACATTTTATGACTCCTGAGCTATCAATTGAAATTCAGGAATCACTTGGGGCAGATATAATCATGATATTTGATGAGCCTGTCCCTTATCCCTCAACATATGAATATACACTTCAATCTGAAAAGTTGACTACAAAATGGGCAAAGAGATGTAAGGAAAGACATAATAAAAAAGGGCAGCTTCTCTTTGGAATTGTACAGGGGGGGATTTATGAAGACCTAAGAAAGAAGAGCGTGGAGGAGATAACAGACATTGAATTTGACGGCTATGCAATTGGAGGTTTGAGTGTTGGCGAAGGGAAAGAGCAGATGTATAGGTTTACAGATTATGTTGCCCCGCTCCTCCCCTTTGATAAGCCTCGGTATCTTATGGGTGTAGGGACACCTGAGGATATTGTAAGGTGTGTATCAATGGGTGTGGATATGTTTGATTGTGTAATACCTACAAGAAATGCAAGAAATGGATGCCTGTTTACAGACAATGGTAAGGTGAATATAAAGAATGCCCAATATATAAAAGATGAGAATCCATTAGACCCAAACTGCAGCTGTTATACTTGTAAAAATTTTTCTCTGGCATATCTAAGACACCTGTCTGTATCTAAAGAAATTCTTTCACTAAGATTAAATACAATACATAATATACATTATTATGTAACCCTGATGAAGAAAATAAGGGATGCGATTGCAGAAGACAGGATGTCTGAATTAATTGATATTAGCAAAGTAGACTGAAGGCTGAAGAAAAACAAGATGAAGGTAAATCTCAAGCCTTTTTTTAGTGAAAGTCTGTGGCTTAAATAGGGTTTTAGATGAAAAAGATTATAAAGGCAATTGGTTTAATGTCAGGGACATCGGCAGATGGTGTTGATGCTGCAATTGTAGAGATAAAAGGGAAGGGGCTTGACTATAAAGCAAGTCTAATAACCTTTAAAAAATTCCAGTTTTCAAAAGATTTAAGGGAGTTAATCCATAAAGTATCCACACCTGAATATGGAAGGGTAGATTTAATTTGCCAATTGAATTTTTTGATAGGTGAGCTGTTTGCAAAGGCTGCAATAGGGGTTGTAAAAAAGGCAGGCTATAAGATGAGGGATATTGATTTAATAGGCTCACATGGGCAGACAATCTATCATATGCCCAAGGGGAAGCCCCCCTCAACTTTACAGATAGGCGAGCCTTCTGTTATTGCTGAGAGGACAGGTGTAACTACTATAGCTGATTTTAGAACAATGGATATAGCTGCTGGAGGGCTTGGTGCACCACTTACTCCATTTGCCCACTATATACTTTTCAGAAAAAGATGGAGAGGAATAGCAGTCAATAATATTGGAGGCATAAGTAATGTAACATTTATCCCTGCTGGAGGGGATATAAATGATGTAATTGCCTTTGACACGGGGCCTGGAAATATGCTCATAGATTCTGTTATGCATATAATTACAAAAGGAAAATATGGGTATGATAAAAATGGTGAGATGGCAAGAAAAGGGAAGGATAGCGAGAGATTTCTGGAGAAACTTATGAAACATCCTTTTATAAAGGCACGACCACCAAAATCTACAGGTAGGGAGGAATTTGGTTATAATGAGGCATTGAAGTTTTATAAATTTGCAAAGAGGGATAGGCTATCCGATGAAGATATTGTAGCAACTACAACAAGATTTACTGCGAAGTCAATTGTGGAAAATTATAAGAGATTCATTTTATGCAAGCATGATGTATCAGAGGTTATTGTCTGTGGAGGCGGAGCAAAAAATCCTATTTTAATAGATATGATATCACGGGAGATAAAACCTATTAAAGTTAAAACATCCGATAGTTACGGCTTCCCTCCTGAAACAATCGAAGCAATAGTATTTGCTATTTTAGGATATGCTGCAATATCTGGCATCCCTGCAAATCTCCCTCATGTAACGGGAGCCGGGAAGCAGGTTGTTCTAGGGAAAATAATTCCCGCGAAGACAGGATAGAAGCATTAATTAAAAAATTTGTTGACAAAAAAAATATATTGTGTAAAATTAATCATAGTTAAGTTCCGCTTTAGCGGTTTAAACCTCTCATGAATATCCTGAACGCTGTACCGGGCTTGTTTAGGTATTATTTCAGGATATAATTAAAGCAAACCTTAAATGCTTCATATTTAACTTTCATGAGTTTAAAATCTTTTACCACATTATGGAGTTTCTATGAATATTGCTGAATTAAAGGATAAAACTATATCTGAGCTAAATACAATTGCTAAAGACCTTGGTGTTCAGGGTGCTTCAGGCTTGAGAAAGCAGGAGCTTATATTCAAGGTCATTGAGGCTCAAACTGCAAAGAATGGACTTATTTTTGGCGAAGGAGTCCTTGAGATACTCCCTGACGGGTTTGGTTTCTTAAGGGCACCAAGCTATAATTATCTGCCGGGCCCCGACGATATTTATGTATCGCCATCCCAGATAAGAAGGTTTGATATGAGGACAGGCGATACGGTATCTGGACAGGTAAGGCATCCGAAGGAGGGTGAGCGGTATTTTGCCCTCATTAAAGTTGAGGCAATAAATTTTGAAGACCCTGAGGCTGCAAAGGAGAAAATACTCTTTGATAATCTAACACCTCTCTATCCAATGGAGAGGGTAAGGCTTGAAGCAAATAATGGAGACCTTTCTACCCGTGTCCTTGACCTTGTAGACCCTATCGGTAAAGGGCAGAGGGGGTTGATTGTTGCACCGCCAAGGACCGGAAAGACAATGCTCCTCCAGTCTATAGCGAATAGTATAACTGCCAATCATCCTGAGATTGTCCTGATAGTCTTACTTATTGATGAAAGGCCTGAAGAGGTTACAGATATGCAGCGTTCAGTCAAGGGAGAGGTGGTAAGTTCTACCTTTGATGAGCCTCCACAGAGGCATGTTCAGGTGGCAGAGATGGTTATAGAGAAGGCTAAGAGACTTGTTGAGCATAAAAAGGATGTGGTTATTTTGTTGGACAGTATAACCCGTCTTGCAAGGGCATATAATACAATTGCCCCTCCAAGCGGGAAGGTGCTCTCAGGAGGTATAGACTCTAACGCCCTTCAGAGACCAAAGAGATTTTTTGGTGCTGCAAGAAATATAGAAGAGGGTGGAAGCCTTACAATTATTGCTACAGCCCTTGTTGATACAGGAAGCAGGATGGATGATGTTATATTTGAAGAATTTAAAGGAACAGGCAATATGGAAGTCCATCTTGACAGGAGACTTGTGGATAAGAGGATATTCCCTGCTATTGATATTCATGCTTCAGGGACAAGAAAAGAGGAGCTTTTACTGGCAAAAGAGGAATTGAACCGCATCTGGATACTTAGAAAGGTTTTACAGCCTCTCGGACCTGTGGAGAGCATGGAATTACTGCTTGAAAAGATGAGAGAGGCAAAGACCAATAAGAAATTTTTAGAATCAATGAATGCATAATTTAGTTTCAGTGGACAGTGTCAGTGTCAGTAAATTTGGATATATATATTTTTCTTTTACTGACACTATTCACTGAAACTGTCACTCTTTAAAGGGAGGAAAAATGAAAGAGAGAATTCATCCGAAGTATGTAGAAGCTACAATTAGCTGTGCCTGTGGTGCAGTATATAAAACAAAAACCACAGTAGGGAATATGTCAGTCGAAATATGCTCCAATTGTCATCCTTATTTTACGGGGAAACAAAAACTTATTGATACTGCGGGAAGAGTGGAGAAGTTTCATAAAAAGTATAAAAGGATTAAGAAAGCAGAAACGACACCCGCTGAAACAACTGCATGATTGTAAATTAAATGAAAATTCGAAATACGAATATCGAAATCCGAAACAAATTTAAAACTCAAATGGCAGAAATCCAAAACCCCATACTGTCAGCTTGTTTTGGTATTTAGATTTTGGTCATTGTTTCTAATTTCGTACTTTGAAATTCGGATTTCTAAAGTGTATGTTTGAAAAAATAGATTTAATAGTAGAGAGATATAACGAGATTACTGAGTTGATAAGCCGTCCTGAGATTATCTCAAGGCAGCAGGAATATCTGCGTCTTGTAAAAGAGCATGCAGAGTTATCTGATATTGTAAAAACATATCAGGGATATAAGAAGATAGTTAAGGAGACACAGGAGAGTGCTGCTCTGTTGAAAGATGAAGTTGATAAGGAATTAAGGGAACTGGTGGCAAGGGAGTTGGCTGAACTTGAGTTGAAAAGGAGTAAGTTGGAAGATGATTTAAAGATGCTCCTTATTCCAAAAGACCCTAATGATGAGAAGAATATCATTCTTGAGATAAGGGCTGGGACAGGTGGTGAAGAGGCGGCACTCTTTGCGGCTGACCTGTTTAAAATGTATTCAGCATACGCACAGAAACAAGGATGGAATGTGGATGTAATGAGCAGTAATGTTACAGGAAAGGGCGGTATTAAAGAGGTAATAGCGATGATAGAAGGCAAAGGGGTTTATAGCAAGCTGAAGTTCGAGAGCGGAATTCATAGGGTTCAGAGGGTTCCCGAGACAGAGGCATTAGGTCGGGTGCATACATCTGCCGCAACTGTTGCAATACTCCCTGAGGCTGAGGAGATAGATGTAGTTATAGATATGAAAGATATTAGGGTTGATGTTTTCAGGTCTGGCGGACATGGCGGGCAGAGTGTAAACACAACCGACTCTGCCGTAAGGGTTACTCATATATCTACAGGAATAGTTGTATCCATGCAGGATGAAAAATCACAGCACAAAAATAAAGATAAAGCATTTAAGATACTCAGGGCAAGGCTTAAAGAAAGACAGGAAAAAGAGCAGTTTGATGCAAGGGCACTGGAGAGAAAAACTCAGGTTGGAAGCGGTGACAGGAGTGAGAAGATAAGGACATATAATTTTCCCCAGAATAGGGTTACCGACCATAGAATAGGATTAACTCTCCATAGACTTGATTCAATTTTAAAAGGTGATTTACAGGAGATAATTGATAAATTGATTATTGCCTACCAGACAGAGGCACTGAATTCAAAAGAGGATTCAAGGGTTCAAGGAGTCAAGGGATTGAGCGAAAAGAAAAGTCAAACACTTGAACCCTCGATCCCTTGACCACTTGACCACTATAATTTTAAGAGATATTCTTAATTGGGCAGCAGAATATCTCAAAAGTCATAATATCCCCTCTGCCCGCCTCGATTCAGAAGTCCTCCTTTCTTTTGTCTTGAATAAAGACCGCACATATCTCTACGTAAATTCAGAAACCAGAATACAGAAGTCAGAAGTCAGAAGATTCAAAGAATTTATTGAGAGAAGGGGGATGATGGAGCCTGTAAGCTATATTACAGGGGAGAAAGAATTCTGGTCACTCAAATTTAAGGTAACAAAGGATACCCTTATACCAAGACCAGAAACAGAGGTACTCGTTCAGACTGTTCTGGATATAATCAGAAGCCAGAAGTCAGAAGTCAGAAGTCAGAAGTCAGAAGCATGCCTTGAGCGAAGTCTAAAGGTTAAAAATCTTCAATCTCCAATCTTCAATCCCATACGCATCCTTGACATTGGGACAGGTTCTGGAAATATTGCAGTTAGTATTGCAAAAGAGAGCCCGGAGTCTCATGTTTTTACAGTAGATAAGTCAGATAGTGCATTATCTGTTGCAAAGGAAAATGCAATAATTCATAATGTAGCAGGAAGGATTATCTTCTTAAAGGGTGATTTATATATTCCATTTAATCCTCCTGGCCCCCTTTTCATAAAGGAGGGTAAGGAGAGATTATTTGATATTATTGTATCAAATCCGCCTTATATACCAACATGTGATATAGAGGGATTAATGCCTGAGGTAAGGGACTGGGAGCCGAGATGGGCTCTTGACGGCGGAAAAGACGGATTGGAGATTATACAGAAAATAATAAAAGATGCGCCACTGTTCTTGGAATCAGGTGGTTTTATAGCAATGGAGATAGGTTTTGGTCAGTATGAGGAGGTATCTCGTATTATTTCAGACATAGATAAATTTCATAATATAAAAACGATAAAAGATTTATCAGGGATTGAAAGGGTTGTTACTGCATGGAAAAGATAATTATTGAAGGGGGTGTAAAACTTAACGGGACTGTAAAGATCAGCGGGGCAAAAAATGCTGCCCTTCCTATTCTCCTATCATCTATCCTGACGGATAAAGAGAATAAGATACATAATGTCCCGAATCTAAAAGATGTAGATACAACATGCCAGCTACTAAAAGGGGCGGGTGTAAAAGTAGAAAGAAGCGGAGATGGGCAGGTCATTGTTGATGCATCAAGGATAAATAATACTGAAGCCTCGTATGATCTTGTGAGGACAATGAGGGCATCGGTTATGGTGCTTGGTCCGTTACTGGCAAGGCTTGGAAAGGCGAAGGTATCCCTGCCCGGAGGATGTGCAATTGGTGCAAGGCCTATAAACCTCCATTTGAAAGGTTTTGAGGCACTCGGTGTAAATATAAAACTTGAGCATGGATATGTTGTAGCGGAGGCAAAGAGGCTTAAGGGGAACAGGATATATTTTGACATAGTAACAGTAACCGGGACAGAGAATATTATGATGGCAGGAGTCCTTGCCGAAGGGAAGACCATTATTGAAAATGCTGCAAAAGAGCCGGAGGTTGTCAATCTGGCTAACACGCTAAATTCTATGGGGGCATCAATAAAAGGGGCGGGGACCGATATTATAGAGATAAATGGTGTATCAAGACTGAATGGCGGAGAGCATACTGTAATACCTGACAGGATTGAGACAGGGACATTCATGGTGGCTGCAGCAATCACAGGTGGCGATGTTAAGATAACAAATTGTATCCCTGAATATATTGAACCTGTAATTGTAAAACTGACTGAGGCAGGTGTAAATATAGATACATGGAAGGATTTTATAAGGGTGAAAGCAAATGGGAAGATAAAAGCAGTAGATATTAAGACTTCCCCCTATCCTGCATTTCCAACAGATATGCAGGCACAGTTCATGTCACTCATGTCCATATCGGAAGGGATGAGCGTTATAACCGAGACAGTATTTGAAAACCGATTTATGCATGTTGCAGAACTTAGAAGAATGGGGGCTAATATAAAGGTAGAGGGGAATACTGCGGTTATAAAGGGTGTTCCGAAGTTGAGTGCGGCGCCTCTTATGGCAACGGATTTAAGGGCAAGTGCATCATTAATACTTGCAGGACTGGCGGCTGAGGGGGAGACAGTTATAAGCCGTGTCTATCACCTTGACAGGGGATACGAGGCAATTGAGAAAAAATTATCGGTACTGGGGGCAAAGATAAGGAGAGTAAAATAGTGGATAAAATAACTATAGCAATTCCAAAAGGCAGGAATTTAAAACCGTCTGTGGAGCTTTTTAAGTCAATAGGCTTAGATGGCTCTCCTATTTTAGAAGATACAAGAAGGCTTTTATTTGACCTTTCAAGAGAGAATGTGAAATTTCTTGTGATAAGAGATACTGATATACCCACCTATGTGGAGTATGGGGCTGCTGATATTGGTGTATCAGGAAAAGATGTCCTGACGGAGCAGGGGAGAGATATCTATGAACCTCTTGATTTGAAATTCGGTTTCTGCCGAATGGTGCTTGCTGAGCCTAAAGAGTTGAGGGCAGAGGATGACCCCTCCAAATGGACACATATAAGGGTTGCAACGAAATTTCCAAAAATCACAGAGAATTATTTCAGGAATAAGGGGATACAGGTGGAGATTGTAAAACTCTACGGCTCTATTGAACTCGCTCCGATAGTAGGGCTGTCAGAGAGGATTGTTGACCTTGTTTCATCAGGGCAAACACTAAAAGAGAACGGCCTTGTAGAGGTTGAGGAGATTATGAAGATTACAGCGAGGCTGATAGTCAACAGGGCAAGCCTTAAGACTAAATATGAGAGGATAAATAATGTAATTGAGGAATTGAGGAGTATTATATCGTGAAAACCGTTTTTTTCGCTTCCGTTATTTTTCTTTTGCTTTACTCTGTCAGATTTTTACATTAAGGAACAAAAGAAAGAATAAAAAGTCGCTCAAAAAAGATTTTCACGATTTGGTGTTGAGGTGATAGCAGATGAAAATAATTAAATCATGGGAAGATGGATTTGATGAAGCCCTCAATAGGATTGTAAATAGGGGGAGAATTGGCAGGGCAGATGTAGAGGCTTCTGTCCGGAATATCATAAATCAGGTGAGGGAAAAAGGCGATGAGGCGGTCATAAAATTTACAAAGAAATTTGATAATTACCATCTTTCACCTGAAAATATAAAGGTATCAGGAGAGGAGATTGAAAATGCCTATGCATCAATAGACAAGAAGATTTTAGAGCATTTAAGATTTACTGCCGAGAGGATAAAAAAATTTCATGAGCATCAGGTGGAGAAGTCTTGGAGTTATAAGGAAGAAGGCATACTGCTCGGACAGGTTATAAGACCACTTGCTATTGCCGGGGTATATGCGCCTGGCGGCAAGGCATCATATCCGTCTTCTGTATTAATGAATGTCATTCCTGCAAAAGTTGCCGGTGTAAAAAAAGTTGTTATGTGTACACCTGCATCGGCAGGAAGGCTGAATCCGTATGTGCTTATAGCGGCAGATATAGTTGGTGTTGACGAAATATTCTGTATTGGAGGTGCACAGGCAATAGCTGCTATGGCTTACGGGACAGAAACTATTCCAAAAGTGGATAAGATTGTTGGGCCTGGCAATGTATATGTGGCAGAGGCAAAGAGGATGGTTTTTGGGGATGTAGATATTGATATGGTGGCAGGACCAAGCGAGATACTTATTATAGCTGATAAAAGTGCAAGGGCTGATTTCATTGCAGCAGACCTTCTCTCTCAGGCGGAGCATGATGAACTATCATATCCTCTGCTCATAACAGATTCTTTGGATTTAGCCACTGATGTAGTAAAGGAGCTTGATATTCAGAAAAAATCACTTAGCCGTTCTGAAATTATAGATAATTGTCTAAAGAACAATTGTATCTGTTTTATAGTGAGAAATATTGAGGATGGTATAACCCTATCAAATAAGATTGCCCCTGAACATTTAGAATTGATGATAGAAGACTCTGATGAGATGATTGATAAAGTCAAAAATGCTGGTGCCATATTTCTTGGCAAGTTTACACCTGAGGCAGTCGGTGATTATGCGGCAGGGCCCAATCATGTATTGCCGACAGGAGGGACTGCGAGATTTTTTTCGCCTCTTGGGGTTTATGACTTTGTGAAGAGGTCAAGCCTCATATCCTTTAACGAGAAGTCTTTAAAGGATATTGCACCTACTGTAAAAGGCATAGCTGAGGCAGAGGGTTTAACAGCCCATGCAAAGGCGGTAGAGATACGCCTTAAATAACCAAACACCAATACTAATCACCAAATAAACTCCAATTACCAATAATCAAAAGGTTATATGTTTGGTTATTGGTGATTGAATCATTGGTTATTATTTGGCTTTTGTGATTTGGGTATTGGTTATTATTTTGAGTTATGATTGACATCAAAAGTTTTGTAAAAAAAGAGGTCAAGGAGCTCAAGCCCTATCACATAGAGAATACCCCATGCAGAATCAAGCTTGATGCAATGGAGAATCCTTATCCTCTGTCTGAGGCTCTGATGAAAAAGGTTGTGGAAGGTATTAAGGGGATAAAGATAAACCGCTATCCCGACCCTCTTGCATCAAGACTTAAAGACATTATCTCATTGCATGTTAAAACTCCTGTAGACAATATAATAATAGGAAATGGTTCTGACGAACTCATTCAGTTAATTCTGACTGCATTTGGAGGGCATGGGGATAGGGTTCTTTTACCAATTCCCACATTTTCTATGTATGGGATTATTGCAATGTCTCTGTCCCTTATGCCTGAAGGTGTCTCTTTGGGTAAGAATTGGGCACTTCCGTTGGACAAATTCTTATCCAATATGGAGAGAATTAAACCGAAGGTTATTTTTATCAGCTATCCAAACAATCCTACAGGAAACTCATTTGATAAAGAATCAATTTTAAAGGTATTGGAAAAAACGACTGGCATTGTTGTAATAGATGAAGCATATTATGATTTTTCAAGGAAGACATTTTTGCCATATCTGAAAGAGTGTAAGAATTTAATCATTTTAAGGACTCTTTCAAAAATAGGAATGGCAGGCTTGAGGGTTGGATATTTGATGGCGGATAAGGAGATTTGCCAAGAGCTAAATAAGGTTAGGCTTCCATATAATTCCAATGCTCTTTCACAGGAGATATCAAGTATAATTTTAGAGAACAGAACAGAAATTCAAAAACAGATAGGAGCTATTATATCGGAAAGAGATAAGCTTATGGAGGGGCTTAAAGAAATTGAGGGTATTGAACCATATCCTTCAGAGACAAACTTTATCCTGTTTAAAGTAGATAGAAACAGCAAAGAGGTCTTTGATAGATTATCAGACAATGGTATACTTATCAGAAATTTTGGCAATGACAATTATCTGAAAGATTGCTTGAGGGTTACAATAGGCACTCCGGAAGAGAATAATGAATTTTTAGATACAATAAGAAAATTATAGCATAGGAGGACAAAATGGAGAGGAAGGCTGAGGTTAAAAGAAAGACGAAAGAGACAGATATTAGCGTTTGTTTAAAATTAAATGGCAGGGGTGAATATAAGGTAAATACTGCTGTCCCATTTTTAGACCACATGCTTTCTCAGATTGCAAAGCATGGTCTTTTTGATATGGAGATTAATGCAAAGGGTGATACGGATGTAGATTTTCATCACACTGTTGAAGATGTAGGGATAGCACTCGGAGATGCATTTAAGAAAGCACTTGGAGAAAAGGTGGGTATAAAAAGATATGGGCACGCAGTGATACCTTTGAATGAAGCGCTCTCAATGGTTTCAGTGGATATAAGCGGGAGACCATTTATTGTCTATAATGTCAAGATGCCAAAAGAAAAGGTTGGAGAATTTGATGTAGAGTTGACAGAGGAATTTTTCAGGGCATTTGCAAATAGCAGCGGTATGAGTCTGCATATAAATATGATATATGGGAATAATCTCCACCATATAATTGAATCAATCTTCAAAGCAGCAGCAAGGGCATTAGATGAGGCCACCTCCTTAGATGAAAGAGTAAAGGGGATACCCTCTACGAAGGGAAAACTGTAAAAGCAGGGGTTAGGGATTAGGGGATAGGGGTTAGTAAAAAAACTAATCCCAAGTCCCTAACTCCAAGTCCCTAATTCTATGATTGCAATAATAGACTACGGAATGGGTAATTTGAGGAGTGTCCAGAAGGGGTTTGAGAGGGTTGGACATGAAGCTGTTGTAACAAATAATCCCCAAGAGATACTTTCTGCTGATGGAGTTGTCTTGCCCGGTGTTGGTGCATTTAAAGACTGCATGAGGAATTTAGAAAATGGCAGATTGATTGATACTGTATATAAGGTTATAGAAAATGGTAAACCCTTCCTTGGCATCTGTCTTGGTCTTCAGCTTTTGTTCACAGAAAGTGAGGAATTTGGTATTCATAAAGGTTTGGATATTGTTAAGGGTAGAGTTGTAAAATTCTCTTTTAATACTCCGAACTCCGAACTCCAAACTCCGAACTTTAAAGTTCCCCACATGGGATGGAATAGCATAAAAAAGAGTGGTCAGTGGTCAGTGGTCAGTGGTCAGAAAAACCAATTTTCATCTATTTATGAAGGGATACCTGACAACTCCTTTTTTTATTTTGTCCATTCCTATTATGTAATACCGGAAGATGATGATGTTATAGCATCCACGACTGACTATGGGGTTGAGTTTGTTTCAAGCATCTATAAGGATAATATCTTCGCCTGCCAGTTTCATCCCGAGAAGAGTCAGGAAGCCGGCTTAAAGTTGCTAAAGAATTTTGGAGATTTTTGTAAATGTTAATAATTCCAGCAATTGATATAAAAGGCGGCAGGTGTGTAAGGCTCTTTCAGGGGAGGATGGAGCAGGAGACCGTGTATTCAGATGACCCTGTATCAGTTGCAAAGAGATGGGAGGATGAGGGGGCTGAGTTTCTTCATATTGTAGATTTAGATGGTGCCGTATCTGGTGTCCCAAAAAATAAGGAGATAATAGAAAGCATAATAAAATCAGTAAAAATTCCTCTGGAAGTTGGCGGAGGAATAAGAAATATAGAAACTATAAAAGAGTATTTTTCCATAGGGGCTAAAAAGGTTGTAATTGGGACAGTTGCATGGGAAAATCCTATCCTTATTAGTGAAGTCTGCAAGGTGTTTCCTGAAAGGATTATCGTGGGAATAGATGCTAAAAATGGTAATGTGGCAGTGAGGGGGTGGGAAGATGTTACTGATACATCTGCCTCTGAATTGGCAAAAAGGTTTGAAGGTATGGGTATATCAGGTATTATATATACAGATATAAGCAGGGATGGAACTCTTTCAGGACCCAATATAGATTCAATTAAGTTTTTTGCAAAATCAATTAGCATTCCCGTAATTGCATCAGGAGGGGTGTCGGATATTAACGATATAAAAAATATTATGAAACTAAAAAAACATGGAGTGGATGGGGTGATAATTGGGAAGGCGCTTTACAGCGGTTCTGTGAATTTAAGAGAGGCAATTAAGTTAGTGGGTAGTGAAAATTTCGGTGAATAGTCGTCAGTAAAAACTATTCACTATTCACTAACTACTAATGACTAATCATGCTTACACGAAGAATAATCCCCTGTCTTGATGTAAAGGATGGCAGGGTTGTAAAAGGGGTTAAATTTTTAAATTTAAGGGATGCAGGGGACCCTGTTGATGTTGCTGAGATTTATGACAGGGAAGGGGCAGACGAGATTACATTTCTTGATATTACAGCCTCACATGAAAACAGAAATATTATTATTGATGTAGTTTATAGGACAGCAGAAAGGGTCTTCATGCCACTTACAGTTGGCGGTGGCATAAGGACACTTGATGATATAAGAAATTTATTGAAGGCAGGTGCGGATAAGGTTTCAGTAAATACCGCAGCAGTTAAAGACCCTGAATTTGTAAAGAGGGCATCTGAAAGATTTGGTAGTCAGTGCATTGTGGTGGCAATAGATGCGAAAAAAATACAGAAGACAGGAGACAGAAGACAGAAGGCAGAAAAAAAAGAAAATTTAAACTCCGAACTCCGAACTCCGAACTCCGAACTTTTAAGGTGGGAGGTTTTTACACACGGGGGTCGTAATCCTACAGGACTTGATGCAGTGGAGTGGTCTCAAAGGATGGAAGAGTATGGTGCAGGAGAGATACTCCTTACAAGTATGGATAGAGACGGGACGAAAGAGGGATATGATATTGAATTGACAAAAAACATATCAGAGACAGTCGGTATCCCTGTTATAGCATCAGGAGGGGCTGGCAATCTACAGCATCTTTATGAGGGATTTATGGAAGGGAAGGCAGATGCCGTCCTTGCCGCATCTATATTTCATTATCGTGAATATACAATTAAAGAGGCAAAAGAGTTTTTAAGAGGGAAAGGGGTTAATGTAAGGTTATAAATGGACATAAAAAATCTAAAATACGACAGTAACGGTTTAATACCAGCAATTATTCAAGACTGGAAGAATGGTGATGTGTTGATGCATGCCTATATGAATGAGGAGTCATTAAAGAAGACTATTGAAACTGGCTATACCCATTTCTGGAGCAGGTCAAGGGGAAAGCTCTGGAAAAAAGGGGAGACATCCGGAAATGAGCAGATTGTCAAAGAAATAAACTATGACTGTGATAATGATACATTACTTGTAAAAGCAGAGCAAAAGGGTGTTGCCTGCCATACAGGTAATAGGACATGCTTTTTCGGTAAGTTATTTGAAAGTCCGAAATCCGAAGTCCGAAGTCCGAAGTCCGAACTAATTGACAAGATATATGAGGTAATTCTGGACAGGAAAAGAAATATGAGAGAAGGTTCCTATGTATCTTCACTATTTAAAAAAGGCAGAGATAAGATACTTAAAAAGATAGGAGAAGAGGCATCAGAGGTAGTGATAGGTTCTAAGAATGACAAGAAAGAAGAAATTATCTACGAGATAGCAGACCTCTGGTTTCACTCCCTTGTTTTGTTGGGGTATCATGATATAACCCCTGAAGATATTTATAAAGAATTACAAAAAAGATTCGGCAAGTCAGGAATTAGAGATGAGAAAAAATAGCTGTTAGCAGTCCTTTCAATAGGTTGCTTATTCTTTAACCCCCTTTAATTCCTATTTATATTTTCGTAATTCATATCTATCGTTTCTCTCAGTAAAACTTCACACAAATGTAACATAAGGTTAATAATCCTGTAACATAAAGGCTGTAAAGTATATTATAAAAATTTATAATATAATTCAGAAGGAGGAAATGAAAATGATTAAAATAAATTTAGTTGGCGGGTTATTTGCACTATTGCTTACTATTCCATTTTCAGTAAATGCAGAAATAAAAGATCCTCTTCTCCAGAAATTAGTGGAGAAAGGGACTATTACAATGGAAGAGGCAGAAGACATTGCAGGTAAAAGTAAGGCTGAATTACCAAAAGGGCTTCAGGGAATAAGTATCGGAGGATTGGCTTACTTAGATTACTCAGCAGGAACAACAGGCCATGTTGAGACAAACTATAACAAGTTCTCAATAACAAGGGGATATATCAATATAAAAAAGGATATAACGCCATGGTTCAAGGCAAGGGTTACTTCTGATATTACACAAATAACAAATACATCAAATTCACAAAGAGGTGATATAGAATTAAGACTTAAATACTATTATATTGATATTCTAACTTCTGACTTTGGCATGCTTTCTGATAATGATTTAAGAATTGGGGTCAGTCAGACTCCCTGGCTCGACTTTCAGCAGAGTATAAATATTTACAGGATGCAGGGGGCAATGTTTCAGGAAAGGTTTAAGAATTTCAACTCTGCAGACATGGGCATAGGATTACTTGGTAATTTTGGCGGTAAGTTAAGCAAAGAATTGCAGGAAAATGTAGGCTATCACACCCCATATTCAGGCAGATACGGAAGTTACCATATTGGTATATACAATGGCGGAGGTTATTATGCGGCGGAGGATAATCAAAATAAGGTGGTTGAAGGAAGGATAACATTAAGACCTCTGCCGGACTTAATCCCTGGCTTACAGTTAAGCTATCTTGGTGTATCAGGAAAAGGGAATAAGTCAACAGACCCTGAATGGACGAATAATTCTGGTTTATTAAGCTGCCAGAACAGGTATATAGTCCTTACAGGTGAATATACTCAGGCAAAGGGTCAACAGGACGGTTCTGACGAGAAGAAAAAGAGGGGATACTCTGTATTCGGCAACCTTAAGATTCCCTTATATGACAGAGTTGCCATTATGGGAAGATATGATGTGTGGGACCCTGATACAGATTCATCCAACGATACACAGAATCTGTTAATAACCGGCTTAAGCTATAAGGTTCATGATAACAATTATCTGCTTATAGTCTATGAACAGCTGCATTATGAGAATGCCGGATACAAAGATGATAAAAAGGGGCAGGTTGTATTTCAGGTGAGTTTTTAAAATAAAGGGGGAGTAACAATATGAGAAAAATAGTTATAAGTTTATTAATTATGCTTGTATTATTATCAGCAGTAATAGTTCATTCAGCCCAGCTTATAAAGGTAGACGGCTCTTCTACTGTCTATCCCATAACTGAGGCTGTAGCAGAGGAGTTTCAGAAGTCTGAAAAAGGGAGTACAAGGATAACAGTAGGGATATCCGGCACAGGTGGTGGTTTTAAGAAGTTCTGTAATGGGGAGACAGATGTAAGTAATGCCTCAAGGCCAATAAAGCCTACTGAGGTTGAACTTTGTAAAAAGAATGGTGTAGAATACATTGAACTTCCGGTTGCTTATGACGGCCTTGCTGTTATAATTAACCCAAAAAATAGCTGGGTTGACTATATGACTGTGAAGGAACTAAAAAAGCTCTGGGAACCTGAGGCACAGGGGAAGATTAAAAAATGGAATCAGATTCGTTCCAACTGGCCTAACAAGGAGATACACCTCTTTGGTGCAGGAGTGGATTCAGGTACCTACGACTATTTTACTGAGGCAGTTGTGGGGAAGGAGCATTCAAGCCGTGGTGATTTCACATCCAGTGAGGATGATAATGTCCTCGTTCAGGGTATTTCCAGTGATAACTTTGCCTTAGGTTTTTTTGGCATGGCATATTATGAGCACAATAAGGATAAGCTGAAGATTGTGCCGGTTGATGATGAGAATGATGCAAATGGGAAGGGGCCAATTATTCCTGAATATGAAAATGTAGTGAAAGGAATATATCAGCCTCTGTCAAGGCCCCTGTTTATTTATGTTAGTAAAAAATCTGCTGACAAGCAGGAGGTAAAGAGGTTTATTGACTTCTATATGAAGGGTGCTGCCGAACTCTCCAAAGAGGTTGGCTATATTTCCTTACCCAATACAGCTTATGAGCTTGTGCTCAAGAGGTTTGAAAATCGTAAAGTCGGTTCTATATTCGGCGGCCACGGTTCTCAGGTTGGTGTAAAGATTGAAGAACTCTTGAAGAAGGAATAATGCATAGAAATCTTCAGAAAATAAAAGAGAAGGCAATTGAGAAGGCGCTCTTTTTGAGTGCCTTCTTTTCTGTTTTTATTACACTTGGCATTGTAGGTGTCCTTATATTTGAGACTTTTGAGTTTTTCAAAGAGGTATCTGTTTTTGATTTTTTAACTGACACCCAATGGACGCCGTTGTTTGCTGAAAAGCACTTTGGCATCATGACACTCTTTGCAGGGACATTATTGACAACTGTAATTGCAATGAGCGTATCATTACCGGTTGGGCTTATAAGTGCAATATACCTGAGTGAATACGCATCAAAGAAGATAAGGATAGCTATAAAGCCTGCCCTTGAAATACTTGCAGCGGTGCCAACAGTGGTGTATGGCTATTTTGCCCTTCTCTTTGTAACCCCCCTTCTTCAAAAGGTTATTCCAGAACTTTCTGGCTTTAATTCTCTTTCATCAGGTATTGTCATGGGGATTATGATAATTCCTATCATATCGTCTTTAAGTGAAGACGCTTTGCATTCCGTGCCAATGAGTTTACGGGAGGGTTCAATGGCACTCGGGTCAACAAAGTTCCAAACATCAATAAAGGTGATTTTGCCTGCAGCACTTTCAGGCGTTGCCGCCTCGTTTATACTTGGCATATCAAGGGCAATCGGGGAGACAATGATTGTGGCGATTGCAGCCGGGCAGCAGCCGAGGCTCACATTAAATCCGCTTGTCCCTGTAGAAACCATTACAGCATATATAGTTCAGGTGAGCCTTGGGGATACACCCACAGGAACGCTTGAGTATAAGACTATATTTGCAGCAGGGATGAGTTTATTTGTAGTTACATTTGGCTTAAACATGATAAGTTATTTTCTCAAAAAAAGGTTTAGAGAAGTATATGAATAGAAAAGAAGCACCAAATCCCAAACACCAAATTCCAATAATCAAGTAGTTTGGAATTTGTTATTTGAAATTTAACATTATGGATACAAAACTCAGAAATAGACTATATGATAAGTCGTTTTATATTGTTGGGCTTTTTGCAACACTATTTGGTCTCATAGTTCTTTTAACACTTTTAATTGATATAACCATTGATGGTTTTTCAAGGCTCGGCTGGCAATTCCTTACAAGTTATCCATCCCGAAAGCCAGAGGCGGCAGGTGTGCTTTCTGCATGGGTCGGAACTGTATGGGTTGCAGCCATGACAGTTGTGGTTGCCTTTCCTCTCGGTGTATCAGCGGCAACATATCTTGAGGAGTATAGCAAAAAAAACTGGCTCAGGGAGTTTATAGAGATAAATATTTCAAATCTCTCTGCTGTCCCTTCTATCATCTACGGACTTCTTGGACTCCAACTTTTTGTAAGGGGGTTGAACATGGATAGGAGTGTGATTGCAGGGGCAATGACACTGGCGATACTGGTTTTGCCGCTTATAATTATTTCAACGAGAGAGGCTATCAGGGCAATACCAACAACAATAAGAGAGGCATCATATGCCCTCGGTGCAACAAAATGGCAGACCATAAGAAATCAGATATTGCCTGCCGCAATGCCGACTATTTTAACAGGAACTATTCTTGCCATATCAAGGGCAATAGGCGAGGCATCGCCCCTTATAACAATAGGGGCTTTAACCTATGTTGCATTTTTGCCGACAAGTCCCATATCATTAGAATTTCCTTATATAAGCCTTAAAGGGCTTTTTGACCCCTTCTCAGTTCTGCCAATTCAGATATTCAACTGGGTATCAAGGCCACAAAAGGGTTTCTGGATAGACGCCGCAGCAGGTATAATGGTGCTTTTGATAATTGTATTTTTTATGAATGGTATTGCAACATATTTGAGATACAGATATGAAAAGAGGATGAGATGGTGACAACGGATACTGCCTTCAGGATTGAAAGATTAAATATATTTTATGGAGAGAAAAGGGCATTAAAAGAGGTAAATTTTAATATCCCGGCAAAGGCAGTAACTGCCGTCATCGGGCCATCGGGTTGCGGAAAGAGCACATTTATAAGATGCCTGAACAGGATGAATGACCTGATACCTGTGTTCAGGCTTGAGGGGAAAATAGAATATGATGGGATGGATATATATTCAAAGGAGGTTGATGTCATAGATATCAGAAGGCAAATCGGCATGGTCTTTCAGAAACCGAATCCATTCCCAAAAAGCATATATGAAAATGTTGCTTATGGGGTCAGGATACAGGGCTTCAATAAAAAAGAGAGCCTTGATAATGCTGTAGAAACGAGCTTAAAAAAGGCGGCTCTGTGGGATGAGGTAAAGGACAGAATCCATGAGTCAGCCTTTTCCCTTTCAGGCGGACAGCAACAGAGACTCTGCATAGCGAGGGCGCTTGCCGTAGAGCCTAAGGTAATCCTCTTTGATGAGCCTTGCTCTGCCCTCGACCCGATTGCAACGGCAAAGATAGAGGACTTGATTACCGAATTAAAAAAAGATTATACTGTGGTTATTGTAACGCACAATATGCAGCAGGCAGCAAGGGTGTCAGAATATACAGGATTTTTTATGATGGGCGAGTTGATAGAGTTTGATAATACTCAAAAGATATTTACAGCCCCGTCAAACAAGATGACGGAAGATTATATAACTGGGAGATTTGGATGAGGAGGAGGTGATAAAATGAAAACAATAAAGGAAAATGTAATAGAGATGATAGAAAACTTGCCCGATGAGGCTGATTATGATGAGATTATGTCAAAGATATATTTTAGACAAAAAGTTGATAAAAGTTTAAAACAGATTGAAGAGGGTAAGGTTATCACCCATGATGAGGCAAGTAAAAGGATAGCCCGATGGATAAAGTAGAAAAGATTATTTGGACTGAAGATGGTATCGGAAGTTTTGAAGAAGTCGTCCAGTATATTTCAAAAGATTCAGTTTATTATGCCAGTAATTTTGCAAAAAAGATATGGTTGTCTATAGAGAGACTAAAAGATTTTCCATATATGGGTAGAGTTGTGCCTGAATACAGTAACCCGGATATAAGGGAACTTATTTATCAAAATTATCGGATAGTTTATACAATAAGCAGCAATGTAGTTTATATAGTGTTAGTAATACATGGAAGTCATAAACTACCTACTATATTATTGAGTAAAGAGGAGGACAAATGACAAGAGAGGCGTATCACAAGTCATTGAAGGAACTTCAGGATGAGTTGCTGGAGATGGGTGACATGGTGGCTGCTGCTATAAAAAATTCTGTTGAGTCGCTTAAAAAGAGGGATATTGAGGCATCAAAGGAGATTATTAAGAATGACCTTTTAATAAATAAAAAGAGATTTGAGATAGAGGAGAAGTGCCTTCTTCTGATAGCCACACAACAGCCTATGGCTATTGACTTGAGGACCATCGCTGCCATATTGAGTGTTATAACAGATTTGGAAAGGATGGCTGACCATGCCGAGGGTATTGCAAGGATAAATGTAATGATAGGTAAAGAGTCTCTTGTAAAGAAACTGGTCGTTATGCCGAGAATGGCAGAAAAAGGATTGCTGATGTTAGAAAGGTGTCTCAAGGCGTTTATGGGTCGCGATGCCGATGCTGCGAGGGCTATCTGTGATGAAGATACTGAAGTTGATGTCATGTATGACCAGGTTTACAGGGAATTACTGCTTATGATGATAGAGAATCCAAAGATTATTGAGGGGGCGACCTATCTTATCTGGGTAGCACACAACCTTGAAAGGATTGCAGACAGGGTTACAAATATAGCAGAACGTGTTGTCTTCATGGTTACAGGAAAAATGGAAGAGATAAATGTGTCAAAGTATTAAGGAATGAAACTCATCTTCGTCTGTGTAGAAAACTCCTGCAGAAGTCAGATAGCTGAGGGGTTTGCGAGGTATTATGGCAAGGAAATCTCAGTTTACAGTGCAGGCTCAAGATCGACAGGTATTGTTAATCCAATGGCAGTTGATATAATGAAGGAAAGAGGAATTGATATCTCAAACCAAGAATCTAAAGGATTAGATGCATTACCAAAAGATAAATTTGATATTATAGTTACAATGGGATGTGGTGATAACTGTCCGACAGTTTCTGCAAAGAAGAGGATAGAGTGGCAGATTAAAGACCCAAAAGGTGCTTCCATAGAGGTATTCAGGGAAGTCAGAGACGAGATAGAGGAGAAGGTTTTGGAGTTATTGAGGAAGTAGTGTTTATTGATATTTTAAAGGCAGTTATACTTGGTATTGTAGAGGGTGTTACAGAGTTTTTACCAATATCATCTACAGGACATTTAATATTAGCAGGCAGCATTCTTTCTTTTACTGGAGAGAGGGCAAAGGTCTTTGAGATATTCATTCAGCTTGGTGCAATACTGTCTGTTGTATGGATATACAGGGCTAAAATTTTAAATGTCATTTCTAATATCGGGAAAAAGGAGGCAAATAGATTTATAATTAATATCCTGATTGCATTTCTTCCTGCAGCATTAATTGGCCTTAAAATACATTCCTATATAAAGGTAAATCTTTTTAATCCTTTTACTGTTTCTTTTGCATTAATTTTTGGCGGCATTGCTATATTGGTTATTGAGAGGTTTGTTAAGAATTCTGATATTTCCGGAGTGGATAACATCTCACCCCGTTCTGCACTCGGTGTAGGCTTTGCCCAGGTATTATCCCTGTTTCCCGGCGTCTCAAGGTCAGGGGCTACAATCATGGGCGGTTTGGTTGCTGGTCTTGACAGGAAGACTGCAACGGAATTCTCTTTCTTTCTTGCAATCCCTACAATGTTTGCAGCCACAACCTATGACCTTTTAAAAAATATTAAATATCTCTCTTTATCAGACTTTCCTCTCTTCGCAACTGGCTTTATAGTGGCATTTATAACCGCCCTCATTGTCATAAAGGCATTTCTATCATTTATTACAAGGCATGATTTTTCCGCCTTTGCATACTATCGTATTATTTTTGGTATCATTGTTTTGTTGTTATTATGAACAAAAAGATTTTAATAGTAGATGATGAAGAAGATATTCTGACCCTGCTTGAGTATAATCTTGAAAATGCGGGATTTAAGGTTATCTCTGCAGATGATGGCCCAGAGGCAGTAAAGCTGGCTAAGAAAGAAAAACCTGCCCTTATTATTTTGGACATAATGCTTCCAAGTATGGAAGGGACTGAAGTTTGTAAGGCTATAAAGAGGGATAACACCACAAATCATATACCTATAATCATGCTCACTGCAAAGGGGGAGGAAGTGGACAGAATAGTTGGCCTTGAACTGGGGGCAGATGATTATATTACAAAGCCATTTAGCCCACGGGAACTTGTATTGAGGGTTAAGGCTGTTTTGAAAAGGAGGCATGGCGGAGAGGAGAATGAAGGCACTATTACAGCAGGCAATATTAGGATAGATTTAGAGAGGTCAGTAGTAATATCTTATGGGAAACCTCTGAAACTAACGGCTACAGAATTTAAGCTTTTAGTAGAGCTTGTAAAGGCAAGAGGGAAGGTTTTATCAAGGGATGACCTTCTGGATAGGGTAAGGGGAACAGATTATTATGTAACTGATAGAACCATAGATACTCACATAAGAAGACTAAGGGAGAAGCTTGGAAAATCTGCAAAACATATAGAGACTGTTAGGGGTTTTGGTTACAAATTTCTGGAGGAGGAGTGAAAGGTAGGCTATTAGAGGCGGTTGTGAGGGAGATGAAGATGGGTGTCATAGTCCTTAATCCGGATAAAGAAATACTATATGCCAACCCTTTTATATATACGAGCTTTCCATTGGATGAGGGTATAGAGGGAAAGAAGATTTCCGATATTATAAACGATAAGGCACTTCTGAAAACCATTGATACTGTCTTTTCTTTGAAGGGTAACAATCCTCACGAGATTACAATAGAGGGGAAAGGGAATCAGATTCTGGAAGTAAGGCTTGTCCCTTTTTCCATTGAATCGGATTCAAATGTGCTTATTGGTTTTTTTCAGGATGTGACTGAGGAAAAAAGGGTTGAGGCAATCAAGAGGGATTTTGTTGCAAATGTATCACATGAACTAAGGACACCACTTGCAAGCATAAAGGGTTATACCGAGACATTGTTAGGCGGGGCATTAGACGATAAAGGGATACTTAAGAAATTCTTAACAGTAATTGACCGCCATGCAAACAGGATGACAGCGATTATCGAAGACTTGTTAACCCTTTCCAAGCTGGAGTCACACCAGATGCCTATGAGTTTTGAGCCATTGGATATAAGAAACATTATCAGTGGTGTCATTCAAGGTTTTGAAAAGCAGGTAAAGGATAAAGGGATAGAAATTATTATGGATGTTGGAGATACCACACCAAAGGTTATGGGAGATAAGGGAAGGATAGAGCAGGTAATTGTAAATCTAATTGATAATGCCATAAAATATACAAATAGCGGTACCGTAAAAGTTTGGGCAGGCAAGAGGGATAATATGCTGCAGGTTGATGTGGAAGATACAGGCATTGGGATTCCTGAGAAGGATATACCGAGGATATTTGAGAGGTTTTACAGAGTTGATAAGGGGAGGAGCAGGGAGTTGGGCGGCACA
>DNJG01000113.1 GCA_003489165.1 Nitrospinota bacterium
TGCCTTATTCAGCATCTCATAACTTGTAAATAGGATTAAAGTTCTGCCATGTGTAATATTCAGAATGAATTTTATGGAATCTATCACATCCCTTTTAAATTCTTCTGTATCCTTTGGGTCAGAAATGCCATTCGGCGTATAAATCATGACATTCTCTCTGTAGTTAAAGGGCGAATCAAGTGCCAATTCATTTCCATTATTTAGTCCCACCCTCTCTCTTAAAAAACTGAAATCTCCCTTAACGGAAAGGGTAGCTGATGTTAGTATTACAGGCTTGATATTCTCAAATATCTGCTCTCTTAAAGTTGATGATATATCAATTGGCGTGGCAGCTATCCTTATTCTCTTGCCGTCTATCTCGCCCCAATATACATGGTCAGTTAATGTCTGAGATATTATACTGTCTATATCGGATGAGAGGGTAATACATCGGTCAATCAGAGACAGTATCTCCTTTTCATCCTCATAATTTTCTGCTGATTTCATTAATGGCTTAAGACCCTCTGATAGATTTATTAAAGGCTCTTTTAGTAAATTTGGGATAAAATTTTCTACCCTTATCCTCTTTGTCGTTCCATCTAATTTTTCTGACAGGACACCAAAGAACCCATCTCCTGCCCGCCGCACCTTATTTGTAAGCAGGTTTATCTCAGAGATAGTCTGTGGTGTCAGCCATTCCAGTCTTGAAAGCAGCCCCTTCCGCGTAAACGGGTTTGATATGGTATTAATTAGATTTTTAATCCTGTAGTTTGATACCTCTATTCCAAGATAACCTGACGCTACATCCTCCAATTGATGAGCCTCGTCAAAGACTATGCTGTCAAACTTTGGAAGGACATTCCAGCCTGATGCAATATGGGCAAAGAAGAGATGATGATTTGTTATAAGGATATGTGCCTTCCTCTCAACAGCCTTTGCCCTCTGATAGAAGCACTTATCATAGTAACTGCATTTTTTGCCAAAACAGATGTCCCCCTCTCTGCACACCTTCTGCCAGAGTTTTGGCATCGGCTCAAAATCCATATCTGACTTAAGACCTGTCTTAGTCCTGTCTTTCCATTTAAATAACTCTTTTAGAGCCTCTGTCTCATCCAATTCAAAGAGTCCATGAGAGCCTGCCTGATTCAGCCTCCTTAAGCAGAGATAGTTTTCACCTCCGACACAAAGGGCAAAACTGAAATCTAAACTGAGGGCATCCTTTAAGAATGGTATGTCTTTATTTACCAATTGATATTGCAGCGCCTTGGTAAAGGTAGAGATGACAACCTTTTTATTTTCCTTTATTGCCCAGAGTATAAATGGGATTAGATATGCAAGACTCTTTCCAACACCAGTCCCTGCCTCTACTATAAGATGGCTGTTATTGTTTATATTATCTGCTATAGCTTCAGCCATTATGACCTGCTGGTGGCGGTATTCGTAGTTTTCAAGTCTATGTGATAGAATGCCGTCATTTGCAAACATATTTGATATGTTCATGTCCGTATATTTTTATATATTTTTTTCAATACCCATCTTGACACAACAATTAAAGAATATTATATAATATTTCATAAAAGATTATTAAGGTATTAAAAATGAGGTGAGGAATTTGATAAAGATTAGTGAACTGACAAAATATTACGATAACGTGTGTGCAGTTGACAATATCAGCTTTGAGATTAAAAAGGGGGAGATAGTTGGTCTTTTGGGACCAAATGGGGCGGGCAAGACCACTACATTAAGGATTTTAACCTGCTATCTTGAGCCCACCTCCGGAAATGTAACCTTCGACAATCTGAATATTTATGACCACTCGTTAGAGATTAAAAGATTGGTGGGATATTTACCTGAATCGGCGCCTATTTATCCTGATATGCTTGTCTATGATTATCTGAAATTTGTCGCAAATATCCGCGGAATTGAAAGTAAAAATCAGGATAATAGAATAAAGGAATTGGCTGATTTATGCGAGATAAACGAGGTTATGCATAAATCAGTGTTTGAGCTTTCAAAGGGATATAAACAGAGGGTCGGTCTTGCCCACGCTATGATGAGTGATCCGGAAATCCTTGTCCTTGATGAGCCTACATCAGGACTTGACCCTAATCAGATTATTGACATTCGCAATATAATTAAAGAAATCGGAAAGAAAAAGACTGTTATATTTTCTACTCATATCTTGAGTGAGGCTGAAGCAACCTGCGACAGGATTGTTATCATAAATAAAGGGAAGATAGTGGCAGACGGCTCTACAGAAGAGATCAAAGAGAAAAAGGGGGGCGACTATTTGATAAATATTTCTTTAATGAACGGCAGGTTTGATGATATTAAGAGAACTTTAAATAATATTCCTGAAATTAAAGAGGTGGTCTTGAAAAATAATAAGGATAAGATTATTGATTTTAGTATTTCATGTAAGGCTAAGGACGATGTCCGTCCAGAGATTTATAGAAGGATAAAGGAGACGGACTGCATTCTTCTTGAGTTTCATACAGAGTCAAGGACGCTTGAGACAATATTTAGAGAACTGACAAGAGAGAACTAAATGAAAAATTTTTTAAACATCTATAAAAGGGAATTTAAGAGTTACTTTGTCTCCCCTATCGCATATATAGTCATCTCAATCTTTTTGATTATTACAGGATGGTTTTTCTTTTCAACATTTTTCCTATTTGGGCAGGCAGAGTTAAGAAACTTCTTTTCACTCCTTCCAATAACTTTTTCCTTTATAATACCGGCAATAACAATGAGGCTTTTCTCAGAAGAGATACATACAGGCTCTTATGAATTGCTATATACAATGCCTGTAACAGGGCTTGATATTATATTGGGTAAATTTTTTTCTGCCCTGTTTTTTATAATCATTATGCTCCTGCCGACCCTCTCTTACGGAATATTTATATCCTTTCTTGGGGACATTGACTGGGGACCTGTCCTCGGAGGGTATATAGGGGCAATATTGATGGGGGCGGCTTATGCCTCTGTCGGATTATTTGCTTCATCATTGACCAGAAATCAGGTTATTGCCTTTATCATCGGTATGGCATTTTGTGTGTTTCTTACATTGATTGATAAGATGTTATTTTTTCTTCCAGAGAGGCTTTTAAATATTTTTCAATATATCGGTGCCGATTTTCATTTTCAAAATATATCCAAAGGGGTTATAGACTCCAGAGATATTGTCTATTTTTTTAGTGTTAGCTTCATAATGCTATTTGCAACAGGCATTGTTATTCAGAGGAAGAAGTAATATGAAAAAATCCAGTTTAAACAATTATTCCAGATTTTTATTATATATTGTCATCATTGTCTTATTAAACATAGCAGGAACAGTAATCTTTTTTCGCCTTGATTTGACCGAAGGCAAAGCCTTTTCATTATCTGAAGAAAGCAAAAAGACTGTCTCTGCCCTTTCCGAGCCTTTGACAATCAAGGTATTTTTTACAAATAAGCTTCCAGCACCATACAATAATATAGAAAGGTATCTTCATGACCTGCTTGGAGAGTATGCCATGTCGGGTAATAGATATTTCAATTACGAATTCCACGATGTATCAACTGAGGGGAATGAAAGGGTAAAACAGAATCAGGAGCTTGCTCAATCTTACGGCATCCATCCGCTCCAGATTCAAAACATAGAGCAGGATGAGGTCAAATTTCAAAAGGCTTACATGGGGATGGTTCTAATCCATGGCGATTTAATTGAGGCACTCCCTCCCATTACAACAACAGATGGACTTGAATTCAGAATTACATCAACAATCGGAAAGATGAGCAGTAAAACCAGTGCATTATTAAACCTTAAGGAAAAGATTGCTATTAAGCTGTTTCTCTCTTCCTCTCTTCAAGCAGTTGGTCCATATATGAATCTGCCGGGGATTATGGAAGCGCCGAAAAAGATAGAGGAGATAGTTAATAAATTAAATGCAAAGAATTATGACAGGCTTAATTTTACATACATAGACCCCTCGCAAGACCAAGAAAGCACAAAGGAAGCGGAAAGATACAATGCAATGTCACTTCAGTGGAATGAATTTATAGATAGAAGGGGGGTAAAAATCCCTGCTGATAAAGGATTTATAGAGCTTGTGGTCAAATATAACGAAAGAATTGAAAAGGTTCAGATACTCAAAGTTGTCAGACTTCCGATATTTGGCACACAATATCAGATGGTAGATGTGAACTCTCTGGAAAAGGGGATAAACGAGATTGTTGAAAATATTATAAATACCAATGAGGAGATAGGTTATATTGCAGACCATGATGCACCTTCTATAGACAAACACCCGGATATGCTTGGGCAAAAGGATGGGGAGACACTTTCAAATTTCAGTGAATTGCTCTCTGGAAATTATTCGCTCAAGAAAATAAGTTTAGCCAAAGAGGATATTCCAGAGGGTATCCCGACATTAATTATTGCAGGAGTTAAGCAGCAGTTCTCAGATTATGAGCTTTATCAGATTGACCAATTTTTAATGCGGGGTAGAAACATTGGAATATTTTATGACCCGTTTAATGAAATTATGCCCCAGCAAAATAATATGATGTTAGGCAATCAGGGGCCTGTTTATTTACCA
Source organism: Nitrospinota bacterium (assembly GCA_003489165.1). Taxonomy (GTDB): domain Bacteria; phylum Nitrospinota; class Nitrospinia; order UBA9942; family UBA9942; genus UBA9942. Next base: position 4,560 of record DNJG01000113.1, read on the forward strand.
ATAAATAATGGATTAGAAAAACTACTGGGACATTATGGTTTTAGTTTGAAAAAATCATATATCCTTGACCAGAATTGTTATAAACAGGAGGTAGGAAGGGCATTCGGCGGCGGGGAGCAAAAGATATATTTTGCCCCGATAATTAAAAATGAATCTATAAACAAAGAACTCAATTTTCTTAAAAATATTAAAGGGATGGTTATGGTAAAGGCATCCCCTGTTGAGATAGATGAGCAAAGGGTTAAAAAACAGGGCTTAAAGCCGCATAAATTGATTACATCATCCGAAAAGGCGTGGGAATTAAGCGGCAGGGTAAATCTAAACCCATTCTTCATGCAACCTCCACAGGATGAAAAAGGCTATAAACAGATGTCTATGGCTTATATTTTGGAAGGGCAGTTCAACAGCTATTTTGCCGATAAAGAGATACCAATTAAAGAGGAAAAGAAGGAAGAAAATACAGAAAATAAAAAGGGGGATGAGGCTAAACCCGAGAAAAAGCCTGAGGGAACAAATATGTCAAATATTCAAAACAGGGGGCTGACAATTAAAAATAGTATTAAACCCGGGAAGATATTCCTTATCGGGAGCTCGGAGGTTTTAAAAAATAATGTAATGGATAAAGGGGGGAGAAGTCCAAATGCCCAATTTGTAATGAATGTTATAGATTATTTAAATGACGAGGAGAATCGTGCAGTAATGCGCAGTAAGACGCAGCAGTTTAATCCCTTAAAAGAAATAAAGCCAGAATCAAAGACAATTATTAAAACGGCAAACATTGCAGGGCTGCCTGCTTTAATGTTTTTAAGCGGCTTATTTATATGGCTCAGACGCTCGTCAAGAAGGCGTTTTATTCAGGCGAGGTTTCAGAAATAAAAATATAGAAGGCAAAAAATATGAAGATAAAGGTTGAGTATATAATCCTTATTTTAATTATTACAGCCCTTTCTGCCTTTCTTTTATTAAAGAATAACAACAGGACAAACTATAACCTGCCGCAGTTACCCAGAATAGAGGAAAAGGATATATCAAAGATTATCCTGCATAAAGCCGATGAGGAAATCTTATTAGCCAAAGAAAATGATGAATGGCTTATAAACAAAGATAAATTTTCGGCTGATAAAGAAAAGATGAACGCAATAATTAAAGAGATTGCAGGTTTAAATCTGTCTGCTCTTGTATCTGAATCAAAAAATTATGCAATATATGACCTTGATAAAGATAAAAAAATCGGTCTTGAAGTCTTATCAGGTGATAAAACTCTGTTAAAAATGGATATAGGAAAAACCGCATCCTCTTATCGCCATACTTTTGTAAAACCGGATAACGATTACAAGGTATATCAGGCTAATGGCAATCTCAGAAGCGCCTTTGATAAAAAGGTTTCCGACCTCCGTGATAAATCGATAATGCGATTTGACGAAGATATTGCGGAGGTAATTTTAAATGACGGCAGAAGGGAGATGAAGATAACAAAAAAGATAACACTTGCTGATAGCGGAGCGGCAGAATGGACAGCGGATAAAAATGAGAAGATTAAAGGAAATGAGATTGAGCAGATAATAAATAATTTAAGGAATATGAATTGTGATGATTTTGCGGAAGGGAAGACAAAAGATGATTTTGATAAATTTATTTATAAGATAGAGCTGAAAGGGAATAAAACATATTCAATTTCATTTATAGAGAAAAAAGATGATAAATATATAGCCATTTCAAGCAAAAATGCCTATCCTTTCTTTATCCACGAAGGGAGGGCAAAAAATCTTATGAAAGAACTGGATTCTTTAATTGATAAAGAGAAAAAATAAACCCCGCATCAGATTGTATTACCTATAAAAAACCATGTTTATTTCTTGACATAAATTTAGAATTGGATTATGTTTATGGAAACTAAAAATACTAATATGGTTTCCAGAGATATTTTCATGAAAAATAGAATCATAGATACTGCCGAGAAAAGGTTCTCTCAATATGGCTTTAAAAGGGTTGCAATGGATGATATTGCCTCCGACCTCGGAATAAGCAAGAAGACCCTTTATAAGCATTTCAAGAGTAAGAAAGATATAGCATGGGCTGTTAAGGAAAGGATGCACAGGGATATTGACAAATTATTGCAGAAGGCAAAGAGGGAGGTTCCTGACCCGATAGAGAGGTTTAAAAAGGTAATAGCAGAGGTTACAAGCCGTGTTTCAGTAATGGGGAGCGCTTTTATGACTGACATCAAGAAAGAGATACCCGATTTATGGAGAGAATGCGAGGAGTTTAGGGAGAGAGAGATTTATGAGTATATAGGAGGTATATTAAAGGAAGGTATTAAGAAAGGGAAGATAAGGAAAGATATAGATACAAAGATTGCTGTAATGGCTTATCTTGGGGCTATACGGATGATAATACAGCCAGATGTATTAATGGAAAATCAATTTTCCATCGGGGATGCCTTCAATAATATACTCAAAATCTTTTTGGAAGGCATTAAGAAATGAGGATATTCATATCCCTTTGGATATTGATAGTTCTATTTCTATATTTTCCGATTAAACCATCGGAGGGTGAACTAACTATGTCAATTGAAGAAATAGCCCGAAAGAAAGCTCATCATGGCAGTGACGGAAGATTTTTAAATCCATGGTGCAAGGATTGCAGGAAAAGTTTTACCGATTTTCTTAATTGGGTAATATTTTCAAAGAATGTCTATAAAGAAGAAAAGAAGAAGGAAGTAAAGTTTGATGTTGTCACGCCCGATTTTTCAAAATTAAATGAGGTATCTAAAGATTATGTGGTATGGCTTGGGCACTCAACAGTTTTAATGAGAATTGGCGGTAAATTTATAATAACAGACCCTGTCCTCTGGGATATAAATTTTCTTTTAAAAAGGAAGACACCATTTCCAATTGAGCCTGAAAAACTACCTCATGTAGATTATGTCTTAATCTCCCACGGGCATTATGACCATCTTGACACTAAAAGTATAAAATTTTTAAAGGAGAGATTTAACCCTTATTTTATTTCAGGGCCAGGCTATGAGGATTACTTTAGCTCTATCGGCATTTCAAAATATATTGCCCTTGATTGGTGGGATGAGTATAAGATTGGAGATATTAAAATCACATCCCTCCCTGTCCAGCACTGGTCAAAGAGGAGTCTGTTTGATACCGACAAGATGCTATGGTGCAGTTTTTTAATTGAGCATGGCGGCATAAAATACTACTGGGTTGGGGATTCTGGATATTATGAGGGTTATAAAGAAATCGGTGAGAAGTTTGGCCCAATAGATGTCTTATTTGTTCCGGTTGGTGCTTATGAGCCACGGTGGTTTATGAAGACCTATCATGTTAATCCTGAAGAGGCTTTACAGGTTGCAAGAGATGTAAGGGCGAAGAATTTTATCCCAATACACTGGGGGACATTTGACTTAACAGATGAGCCATTGTGGTTACCAATAAAACATCTGAAGGAAATCTACAGGGATGAATCAAATCCGAAGCTTAGAGTTTTGGAACATGGCGGATATTTTATACCTAATTTATAGCCACAGACTTGCACAGACTAAAGAAAAAGATTAAGGAGAAATTAAGGTTTTGTTTTTTTAGTCAGTGAAAGCCTGTGGCAAATGGAGGATTTATGATGCGAAGATATGTTGAAAACATTGTTAGATTTAGAATTGCAGTTATTATTTTAATAGCGATTGTTACTATACTTATTGGCTCCCGCATAAAGGAATTAAAGGTTGAAGTTGACCCTGATAAAAACCTCCCCCAGAGCCATCCATATGTTGTTGCCCAGAATCAGATAGATAAAATATTCGGCGGAAGGAATATAGTTGTCATAGGTGTTATTCCGAAGGAGGGGGATATTTTTCAGCCTCTGGTTCTTGAAAAGATTATGAGGATTACCCAAAAGTTAAATGAGATACCGGGGGCAATCAAGACAAATATATTCAGCATCGCCGCAAGAAAGGCTAAGGATATAAAGGGGACTGAGGAAGGAATGGTTGTAAGGCGGTTGATGGAGAGTGTCCCGCAGACAAAAGAAGGGCTTGATGAGTTAAGAAATAAAATCTACCGCAACCCGCTCTTCATAAATTCAATTATCTCGAAAGACGGTAGTGCTGCACAGATTATTGCAGATTTCAGATTCAACAAGGAACTAAAGGGTTATCCTGATATAGAAAAGAGAATCAAAGAGATTGTCTCAAAGGAAGAAGATTCGTCAGTCGGCATACATCTTAATGGTCCATCCATAGCACTTTCATGGCTTGCTGCATACTCCCAGAAGATGGGGAAGCTTTTCCTTCTGGCAATGGTTGTAATAGCAATAGTCCTTTTTATGGTATTCGGGACTTTTCAGGGGATGTTTCTCCCCCTCATTACTGCAATTATATCCGTCCTATGGGGGCTTGGTATCATGGGGCTTATGCATGTGCCTATGGACCCTTTTAATGCAGCCACGCCTATTTTGATTCTTGCCATAGCCGCTGGTCACTCCATTCAGATATTAAAAAGATATTATGAGGAGTATGCAATCATCGGGGATAATAAGCTCGCTGTTATTGAAAGCACGAGCCGTATCGGTATAGTTATGATTACGGCAGGGCTTATTGCTGCTGCATCATTTCTTTCACTCTTAACATTTGATACTATGAGCATAAGAAACTTCGGTATCTTCACCGCCCTTGGCATATTGAGCGCCCTTATCATAGAGATGACTTTTATACCCGCGCTTCGTGCAATCTTGAGACCGCCAAAGAACAAGGAAATAAAAGAAGGGCTTATAATTGCACCCCTTAATATGACTCTTGATAAATTGAGCCACCTGATTACTAATGGCAGAGCCAAAGCCGTTATATCTGTAATCTGCATAATTGCAATAGTTGTTGCTGGCGGAGGTTACCTGTTAAATGTTGATAACAGCCTCAAATCAAATTTCAAGAAATCAACACTCTTGATTAAAGACGATAATATAATGAACAGCCATTTTGGAGGGACAAACTCCTTAAACCTATTTGTTGAGGGGGGGAAGCCTGATGATATGAAGAGGCCTGATGTGCTGAAGTCAATTGAGGGGCTTCAGATATTTCTTGAAAATAAATTCCCCGAGGTTGGAAAGACCATCTCTTTTGTTGATTTTATAAAAAAGATGAATCAGGCAATGCACAATGATGACCCGTCATTTAATACTGTGCCTGACAGTCAGGATTTGATTGCTCAATTCCTCTTTGTCTATTCAATGTCCGGAGACCCCGGAGATTTTGATTCCTATGTGGATTATGACTATAAAAAGGCGAATATCCTTACCTTTTGCAAAACTGATTCAACTGCATTTGCAGACAAGATTATAGAGGCAGTAAATAATTATGTTGAACAGAATTTTCCAAAGGATATAAAGGTGACACCTGCCGGAAGCCTTGCTGTATCAGATGCACTTAACCATGTAATGGTGCATGGAAAAGTCAGGAACATACTCCAGATTATCGGAATTGTATTTGTTATGGGCTCAGTTGTCCTCGGCTCACCGCTTGGAGGACTTTTTATCATACTCCCTCTCTTAATATCAGTTATCTTTAATTTCGGCGTAATGGGATATACCGGCATTGCATTAAATATCGGAACTGCTGCGATTTCAGCAATGGCAGTAGGGATCGGGGCAGATTATGCCATTTATTATATTTACAGATTAAGAGAAGAAATGGGGAATCATACCGATTTGCTTCCTGCAATTGTTAAGACAATGAAGACATCGGGAAAGGCAATCAATTTTGTTTCTATCTCTATTGCCCTTGGATATCTCATGCTTCCTTTATCAGGATTTGGGCTTCATATTAAACTCGGGACACTGGTTGCACTTGCAATGATTGTAAGCAGTTTCACGGCAATCACAGCACTGCCGGCATTGATTGTAATATTCAAGCCGAAGTTTGCATTAAAGCCGATTTTGTTTAAGTAGGAATAGTCCTCCTCACCTTAGTCCTCTTCCCAGAGGGGAGAGGAGATAAGAAAGGAGGAAAACATTATGTTTATTGGACATTATGGAGTAGCATTGGCGGCAAAGAAGGTTGATAAGAATATTTCATTGGGGTTATTGTTTTTTGCCACCCAGTTTGTTGATATACTCTTTTTTGTACTTATTCTTATGGGAATAGAGAGGATGTCTATTGTCCCTGGAATAACCGCGGCAAATCCTTTAGATTTTACTTATTATCCCTATTCCCATAGTCTTACGGCTTCTCTACTGTGGGCAGGTTTATTCTTTGTAGTTTTTAAAATAACATCTTCAATATCTGGTTCTCGGAATAACAGGATTGCTCTCGTTGTAGCAGCTATAGTATTATCACATTTTTTTCTTGATGTTATTGTCCACAGACCGGATTTACCTCTCTTTGGAGATGATTCGTATAAGCTTGGCTTAGGTTTGTGGAATTATGTAATTAGTTCTTCTTTAATTGAGATTCTAATACTTGTTGCTGGTTTATGGCTATATCTTAAATCTACAAAAAGTATTACATTTGGTGGAAAATATGGCATGATTATATTTGCTGTTTTCTTAATTATGATGCAGATGGCAAGTTTGTTTATGCCACCCCCGCCAGACATAAGGGGCTTTGCAACATTCGGTCTTGTATATCAGTTAATGGTGGTCGGGGTTGTGTCATGGTTAGATAGAAAGAGGGGTTAAAACAATCCCCCTCACCTCAATCCTCTCCCCAAAGGGGAGAGGAAGACGAAGTAATAAAGCAATAGTTCCCTCTCCTCTATTGGAATAGGGCTTTGGTGAGGGTAAAATCAGAATGGAGGTGTTTATGAAAAGATTTAGTATTGCAGGTTTTGGTATAGCAGTGGTTTTTGGTTTTATCGGAGTATCCTTTGGTGAGGATTTATCGCCGAAGGATATTATGACAAAGAATTTCTTTGTCAACAGGGTCAAAGATTCAAAATCTGAGAGTGCAATGACACTTATAAATGAGAGTGGACAAAAAAGGGAGAGGAAATCTACAGGCGTCTCAAAACTTCAGAAAAACGGCATTGACAACATGAGACTTATCAAGTTTATCTCCCCTGCTGATGTCAAAGGCACATCTAATTTGATGATTGAGCACTCTGATGGTGATGATGATATCTGGATATATCTCCCTGCATTAAAGAAGGTAAGGAGGCTTGTGTCAAGCAATAAGGGTGACAGCTTTGTCGGCTCTGATTTTTCCTATGCTGATGTCATTGGATATAAGGTTCAGGATTTTGAACATAAAATTACAGGGAGCGAAAATGTGGATGGAGTTGATTGTTATGTAATAGAATCTTTTCCTGTTAGCGATAAAGTAAAACAGGATAATGGATTGAGTAAGAGGAAAAGCTGGATAAGAAAGGATAACTTTGTAATCGTGAAGGGTGAAAATTATGACCTCTCTGGCCAGCTGTATAAAGTTTTCAAGGCTTCGGATATTCAGCTGGTTGATAAGGAGAACAACAAATGGCAGGCGATGACTATTGAGATGACAAATGTTCAGGTAAATCATAAAACAATTGTCCATTTCAGTAATTATAAGGTGAATACAGGTGTTGATGATGGGTATTTCTCACAGAGAAATCTGGAGAGGGAGTAAAAAAATCAAGAAACATGAAGGAGGTGATAGAAATGAATAAGGAGAAGTTCAAAATTATCATAGTTATATTTATATTTAGTATAATTCCAGCATGTGGATTGGTCTATACAAATATTAAAACACCTGCACCAACATTAGCTATTCAGACTAATGCCGAAAATCAATCTAAGATTGGAAAGGCATCGTGCACCTCTTATGTATGGATTATTGGAATTGGTGATTGCAGTGTAGCTGAAGCAATGAAGAATGGTGAGATTAAAAAGGTTCACCATATTGATACTGAGATAAAAAGTATATTTTTTGGAATTTACGAAAGATATACCACAGTTATATATGGAGAATAATCTGTAACTTAACTATGCCCAACTCAAGACTGTTTAAATTTTGTCTCGGCTTAATTGTAATAATGTTTTTATCACGAGTCAGTTTTGGTGAGGAGGCCAGAAAAGATGATGATGGATTAAGTAGAAATCTTTACAGCAGATTGCAGGATGAGGGGTTTACAGGTTTTTTAAGGACAGATTATTTCTCCTCTGACAAGGCTTCAAGTGAAAAGACAGACTTTTTGGGTCTTACGGCTCAGATTAAAATACTACCAAGACTCAGTGATAAGATTGACAGCCGTTTTGAGGCGAGGGCGTATAATTTTGATATATTACATTATAATAATGATAATTCGGCCAGTGAACTCCTTGAAGGTCTGGCAATCTTCCGTTTTGAAAATTCTGATTTGAGTGTTGGTAAGCAGATTATCACATGGGGGAGGGCAGATGGTGTAAACCCTACTGACAATCTATCTCCAAAAAATTATACCCTCCTCCTTCCTGAAGAGGGCGATAGAAAGACTGGAGTTACATCTCTAAAATATGACTACTACTTTTCACCTGAACTGACAGCCACATTCTTTTATACCCCATTTTTTGAGCCTAATAAAGTTCCATTTGCATTTCCATCTTTCATCCAGCCGTCTGAAAAGAAGCCTGCTTATAATATTGAGAACAGCGAGGCAGCTTTTAGGGTAAATAAGATTGGCAGTGACCTTGATTGGTCTGTAAGTTATTTTAACGGTTTTGACCTGACACCGGAGGTAAGGTATTTAGGGACTTATGGAGGAAAGAGGCTCATTGAAATATCAAACCACAGGATTCAGGTCTTTGGGGCAGACTTTGCCAAAAATTATGGAAGATATGGTTTTAGAGGTGAGGCGGCTTATATGCTTACAGAAGATATGGATGGCATATATCCCTATATAAAAAACCCGAATCTTTATGGTGTCATTGGAGGTGATAGGACATTCATTGAGACACTAAACATAAACCTCCAGTTTATAGGACGGTATATCTTTAAATATTCAGATGTTGAGAAAATTCAAAATCAGGCAGAGAGGTCAATATATATAAAAAATGCAACATTCAGTGGTGAGCTTGATGAGATTCAGTATTCTATGAGTGGTCGTGTTGATTATAAACTATTCAACGAGACTCTTGATATAGAAACATTCGGTGTCTGGAACTTCAATCGCAATGACTATTTTATTAGACCAATTGTCCGATATGCCTTTACAGATTCATGGAAGGGGACAATTGGAGGGGAGTATTATGAAGGGGATGAAAACAGGACATTCTTCGGGTTCCTGAAAAAGAATAATACTGTTTTTATGGAATTAAAGTATGGTTTCTGAATTTGCATTGATTATTTTTTTAATCACCTATGCAGGGGTTGCTATTGGTGAGATTCCCGGGCTTGCACTTGACAGGACAGGGATTGCACTACTTGGAGCAATTTTAATGGTTGTTTTTGGTGTCCTGTCAACAAAGGAGGCAATCCTTTCAATAGACATATCCACCATACTGCTCTTATACGGGCTTATGGTTCTCTCTTCTCAATTCAGGCTCGGCGGGTTTTATACATGGACTGCCCTAAAAATTACAAAGTTTATGGATAAACCCGATAAGTTCCTCTTTGTAATGATGGGTGTAAGTGCAGTGCTGTCAGCCATCCTTGCAAATGACATAGTGTGCCTTGCCTTTACCCCTGTTTTGACTGTCTCCCTTCTAAAGGCAGGCCTTAACCCTATTCCATTTTTAATAGGACTTGCAGTATCAAGTAATATAGGCTCGGCATCTACAATTATTGGAAACCCGCAGAATATGCTTATAGGTCAGCTTGGAAAACTTGACTTCGGGCTTTTCTTTTTATGGTGCACACCTCCATCTCTACTTTCTCTCATTGGGGCATATTTTGTTATAAATATTATTTACAGCAAAAATTTTGTGGGGAATAATTCTCCGGCTATTATTGAAAGACGGGCATGGGCATCTTTTAACAGGCATCAGAGTACGAAAGGGATAATAGCCACCATTATCCTGATTATTCTTTTCTTTACTGATATACCGAGGGAGATAAGTGCGATAAGTATTGCAGGACTTTTGCTTTGCAGCAGGAGTATGCACACCCGCTCAATACTTGGGTTTATAGACTGGCATCTTATTACCCTTTTCTGTGCATTATTTATCGTGATAAGGGGGATAGAGGCAGTAAATCTGCCATTTACAATGGTTGAGTTCTTAAAAGGTAGCGGTCTTGATATTCACAACCTCTATATCCTTACTGGATTTTCCACCCTATTAAGCAATATTGTCAGTAATGTCCCTGCAACAATGCTTATTACAAAATTCCTTGACCCTTTAAATCATACACAGTGGTATGTCCTTGCCATTTCAAGCACTTTTGCGGGGAATCTCATAACCATCGGCAGTATTGCAAACCTCATTACCTTTGAGCAGGCAAAGGAGTATGGTGTTAATATAGGTTTTAAAGAACATGCAAAGGTGGGGATTCCCGTGACATTAGCATCAATTCTTATCACTATTGTATGGATAATAATTCAGAGGTATATCTTCTAACATATTGATAAAGCCTTTCTAAACTCCAATTTCTCCTTGACTTTGGCTGTATAAAATGTAGAATTTAACATAGTATTGAAATTTATAGTAAATAGGCGCGTAGCTCAGTGGTAGAGCGCTTGCTTGACACGCAAGAGGTCGGCGGTTCGATACCGCCCGTGCCTACCATTTAAAAATCAAGGGCTCAAGGCTCAATTCCTTGAACCCTTTTTTATTTTACAGGACAACTATAAAGAATTACCACAGAGGCGCGGAGATACAGAGAAAGATATTAATAATATCTAAAAAATAAAAGATTTTTCCTCTGTGCCTCAGTGCCTGCCTGTAACCTGCCTGTTAGCAGACAGGGCAGACAGGTCTCAGTGGTTAAAATCAATTTTATGTCAGAAAACGAATTAGAGACTTTAAGGCACAGCACAGCCCATATAATGGCTCAGGCAGTGAAGGAACTCTATCCTGAGACAAAGATTACGATAGGGCCATCTATAAAAGACGGGTTCTATTATGATTTTGACAGGGATACTCCGTTTGCAGTGGAAGACCTTGAGAAGATAGAAAAAAAGATGAATGAGATAATCAAGAGTAATTTATCCTTTGAGAGGATGGAGGTATCAAAGGATGAGGCAAGAAAGATATTTAAGGCTGAGGGTTATAAGATTGAACTGATTAATGAGATTCCTGATGAAAAGGTCTCTATATATAAGCAGGGGAATTTTATAGACCTCTGCAGAGGTCCTCACCTGCCGTCTACTGGAAAGGTGAAGTCCTTTAAGCTTCTCAGTGTTGCAGGCTCATATTGGAGGGGAAGTGAAAAGAATAAGATGCTCCAGAGGATTTATGGGACATCTTTTTTTACAAAAGATGAGCTTGAAAAATATCTTAATAAACTTGAGGAGGCAAAAAAGAGAGACCACAGGAAGCTCGGCAAGGAGTTAGACCTGTTCAGTATGGACGATGAGGTCGGTGCAGGGCTTGTCAACTGGCATCCTAAGGGTGCCCTGATAAGATATTTGATTGAAAACTTCTGGCGTGAGGAGCATTACAAAAACGGGTATCAGATTGTTTACTCTCCGCATATAGCAAGGGTTAATCTCTGGCATACAAGCGGGCACATGGATTTTTATAAAGAGAATATGTATTCTCCTATGGATATTGAGGGGATGCCTTACATAGTAAAGCCTATGAACTGCCCCTTTCATATTAAGATATATAAAAGCAAACTTAAGAGTTACAGGGAATTACCGATAAGATGGGCAGAATTGGGGACAGTTTACAGGTATGAGAGGTCGGGTGTCCTTCATGGATTGCTAAGGGTAAGGGGATTTACACAGGATGATGCCCACATATTCTGCCGTTTAGACCAGTTAAGTGACGAAATAGAGAGGGTATTAAATTTTACATTATATATGCTTAGGTCTTTTGGTTTTAAAGATTTTGATGTATACTTAAGCACAAGACCTGAAGGTTATGTCGGCACACTCTCAAACTGGGAGAAGGCTACTGATGCATTAAAAGGTGCATTGGATAAGGCAGGGCTTAAGTTTGAGATTGACCCCGGTGCGGGGGTCTTTTATGGGCCAAAGATTGATGTTAAAATAAAGGACAGCCTTGAGAGGACATGGCAGTGTTCAACCATTCAGGTTGACTTTAATCTGCCGGAGAGATTTGATGTGAAATATATT
>DNJG01000120.1 GCA_003489165.1 Nitrospinota bacterium
AAGCGTCTTGAGATGATGCCTCCTATGTCTGCAGAAGGGACAGTGGTGAGAAACTATATTGACTGGCTTGTTGATATACCATGGGCTGTAAAGACAAAGGAGAAGCTTGATATAAAAGAGGCTGAAAAGATTTTAAATGAAGACCACTACGGATTGGATAAGGTAAAAGTGAGGGTGCTTGAGTATCTGGCTGTCCGAAAACTTGTAAAGGAGATGAAGGGTCCTATATTGTGCCTGGCAGGACCGCCGGGTGTCGGGAAGACATCTCTCGGTAAATCAATAGCAAGGGCTACAGGGAGAAAGTTTGTCCGAGTTTCTCTTGGCGGTGTCAGGGATGAGGCTGAGATACGGGGACACAGGAGGACTTATATAGGTGCCCTGCCCGGAAGGATTATACAGTCAGTCAAAAAGGCAGGGACAAAGAATCCGGTATTTATGCTTGATGAGGTTGACAAGATGAGCGTGGATTTCAGGGGCGATCCATCTGCTGCTCTATTGGAGGTGCTTGACCCTGAACAGAATTATACCTTCAATGACCATTATCTTGAAGTGGACTTTGACCTCTCTGAGGTGATGTTCATTACAACTGCAAATGTTCTTCACACAATCCCTCAGCCTCTGCTTGACAGGATGGAGGTATTGAGGATGCCTGGGTATACAGAGGAGGAGAAACTAAACATTGCAAAACTCTTCCTTATGCCTAAAAATATAAAAGACCACGGGCTTAAAGAAAAGCAGATTCAGTTTACTGATTCAGCTGTGAGAAAAATTATAAGGCACTATACAAAAGAGGCAGGGGTAAGAAATCTTGAGAGGGAGATTGCCAACATATGCAGAAAGGTAGCAAAGAAGATAGCTACAGAAAAGAAAATTTCTAAGGTGATAATTATATCACCGAAGAGTCTTGCGAAATATCTTGGTATCCCAATTTATCGTGTAAGTAAAAAGGCTGAGAAGAGTGAGGTCGGGATTGCAACAGGTCTTGCATGGACAGAGGTAGGGGGTGAGATTCTCACTACAGAGGTTACACTCATGGACGGGAGGGGGAACCTTACGCTTACAGGACAATTAGGCGATGTAATGCAGGAGTCTGCACAGGCGGCATTAAGCTATGTGAGGTCAAAGGCAAAGGAGATGGGACTAAATAAAAACTTTTACCAGAAGGTAGATATCCATATCCATGTCCCTGAAGGTGCTATTCCAAAGGATGGACCATCGGCAGGAATTACAATGGCAACAGCCCTCCTTTCTGCACTCACAAAGAGGCCTGTGAAGAGGGATATTGCAATGACAGGTGAAATCACATTAAGGGGGAAGGTATTGCCAATAGGCGGTGTAAAGGAGAAGCTCCTCGCAGCCCACAGAGGCGAAATCTATAACATCATACTGCCAAAAGAGAATGAAAAGGATTTAAAAGATTTACCGGCAAACATAAAGAAGGCACTTAAAATCAATCTTGCAGAAAATATGGATGAGGTCTTAAAGATTGCTTTGGAGGAATCTCCAATCATTACACCAAAAATAGAAGCAGAACCTGATGAAAGAACTTATTCTCCGATTCCCTCTTCATTACCAATAAACTGATTAAGAAAAATGTTTAAGGCGGGAGGCAGAAAGACTTTATAAATAGCTCCTTGCTTTTGTTTTTTTGCTTTCCTATAATACCTCCATGAGACACGCATTTCCTGATAAATATAGCAACCTCGAAAGCCCTATCCACCGGCTTGACCCAAGAGTAAAAATAATCTCTTTTTTGTGGATTATCATTATAAGTGTTACTACACCACCCAANNTATTTTTAATTACTACAGACTCAGGGTTAATGGCTGCGTGGAATGTTGTAATAAAATCCTATATAGGGGTTCTGTGTCTGATATTGTTATCTTCTACAACCCCATTTCCTGCACTGCTTAATGGTTTTCAGAGGCTTAAAGTTCCAAAGATATTCATACTCCTATCAAGTTTCACATACCGCTACCTCTTTGTCCTCCTTGATGAAATAATGAGGATAAGGCAGGCAAGGGATTCCCGCTGTTTTAAAGGAAGATGGATAGGAGAGGCGAAGGTGATAGGTAATATGGTAGGAACACTATTTGTAAGGAGCTACGAAAGGGGGGAAAGGGTATATATGGCTATGGCATCAAGAGGGTTTGAGGGGAATTCAAAAGTCACCAGTCATCAGCCTGCCCTGAGCGAAGTCAAAGGGTTACAAGCCTGCCCTGAACGAAGTCGAAGGGTCACCAGTAATGATATATTGTTTATTACGGCAGTGGTACTTATAACATCAATAGTGAGGTTCTATTAAAGTGGAAAATGGAAAGGCAATTGAAATTAAAGAACTCTGTTTCCAATATCCTGACGGAACCGATGTGTTGAAGGGGATTAACCTCTCCATTCATCGTGGAGAATCAGTTGGGATTATAGGGCCAAACGGGGCGGGGAAATCCACACTCCTGCTTAACCTGAACGGAATCCTTATTGGAAATGGTCGTGTAGAAATTATGGGGATGGAGTTAAATAAAAGAAACCTGAAGAGGATACGGGAAAAGGTTGGCATTGTATTTCAAAACCCTGATGACCAGTTGTTCTGTCCAACTGTATGGGAGGATGTCGCCTTTGGTCCTCAGAATATGGGATTCTCTGAAGATGATATAAATAAAAGGGTAAGAGAGGCAATGGAGACTGTAAGACTAAGCGGGTTTGAAAAGAGAAGCCCGCATCACTTGAGTCTCGGTGAGAAAAAGAGGGTATCTCTGGCAACTGTCCTGTCAATGACCCCTGACATTATTGCATTTGATGAGCCATCATCAAATTTAGACCCAAATTCCCAGAAACAGCTCATCCATACAATAAAATCCCTCCCCTCAACAAAAATAATTGTTACCCATGACCTTTATATGGCAGGCGATATTTGTAATCGCCTTATAATCTTATTTAATGGAGAGATTGTGGCAGAAGGTGAGACATGGGAGATATTAAAAAATCAGGAATTGTTAAATAGATATGATCTCCCGCTTGGAGACAGGTGCAGAGTTTGTATTAAGTGATAATGTGTAAGGAATAAGTTATAGCTTATCACTTTATCTCTACACCTTGTTTTATGCCACAGTAACAGATTTTGCAAGAGACCTTGGCTTATCTATATTTCTCTTTAATGCCACTGCTGTGAAGTAGGCAAAGAGCTGTGCTACGACTAATTCTAAAAATGGGGCAATGACGTCAGGCACCTTCGGCAATGCAATCTCTTCATTGAATAGCTTCTCGCTCTCCTTTTTGTCTCCAAAGTGGAAACCTATAATAAATCCTTTTCTTGCCTTTATTTCCTCTGCGCTCCCTGAAGAAAGCCTATAAAGATCTTCATCGCTCTTTGGAGGCATAAAGATAATTGAATAGAGATTTTCGTCAATAAGTGCAATAGTCCCGTGTTTTAGAAAACCTGCAGGCATCCCCTCCGCATGGACATAAGCGACTTCTTTCATTTTTAATGATGACTCGAGTGCTATTGGATAATATTTCCCCCTGCCAAGATATAGCCAGTTATTTATGTGAGAATACTTTTGGGCTATTGTATGTATGAGGCCTGATTTTTCATTAAGCACCTTCTGGATGATTTCAGGGAGATTAGATATATGCCTCTCAATCTCAATTTTATTTTTTGAAGTAAGCCTCTTATTTCTGACTGCTATCTCAATGGCGATCATTAGTAGTATAATCATCTGTGAAAGGGCTGCCTTTGTGCTGATTACGCATATCTCAGGACCAGAACCTTGCAGTATTGTAAGGTCAACAAGACGGGCAATGGATGACCCCATTACATTAACAATGGCTGCAGTCTTTGCACCTTTATTTTTTGCATATTTCAGTGCATTTAAGGTATCGTATGTCTCACCTGACTGCGATACGGCTATGATAAGTGTATCTTTATCTATATGTGCGAGATTTTTAAACTCGTCCGAGCTTATCGCAGGTGTAAAAATACCTGCAACGGAAGAGAATTGATACTCACCCATAAGAGACACATAGTAAGTGGTGCCAACCCCTATCAGATAAGTCTTTTTGCTCTCCATTATCATGTCTGATATTTTTTTGATATGCTGTTTGTCAACCTGTGAGGCATTTATAATGCACTGCGGCTGTTCATATATCTCCTTGAGCATGTAGTGGGGATAGCCGCCCTTTTTAGCCATATCACTATCCCAGTGTATCTCTGTAATCTTTTTTCTGACAGTTTCTCCATTTGTAGTATTTTTTATAAAGTAGCGGTCTTTTGATACAATTGCATATTCATCATCATCAAGAACAACTGCATTTTTTGTATAATCTATAAAGGCGTTAAAGTCTGAGCCGATATAATTTGTATCCCCCCCCAATCCTATTACCAGAGGGCTTTCCTTCTTTGCACAGAATATCTTATCTTTTTCATAAATGGCTATCATGGCTATAGCATATGTCCCCTCAAGCCTCTTGATAGCTTTTATAAATGCCTTCTCTGTATCTTTTGATGGTGCAAAATATTTTTCCACAAGATGGACAATAACCTCTGTATCTGTCTCTGAGTAAAACTTATGCCCTTCTTTGATAAGCTCTTTTTTTAATTCTCGATAATTGGATATAATCCCATTATGAACGAGGGCAAAATCACTTTTACAGCTTAAATGGGGATGGGTATTCTCCTTTGTCACGCCGCCATGTGTTGCCCATCTTGTATGGGCAATCCCCAGCTTCCCATCAGGCTCTGATAACCTCTCTCTTTCATTTACCTCATCAACAGAGCCGATATTCTTTCTAACCTCAATCCCATGTAGCCCAAGTATCGCAATGCCACATGAGTCATAGCCCCTATACTCCAAGTGCCTTATACTATCAAGTAAAGGCACTGCTATATTTTTAAATCCAGCAATTCCGCTGATGCCGCACATGAAACCTCCAATAAAAACAGTTAGTGAGTTAATGAGTTGAGGAGTTAAGGAGTTTTAGGTGAAATTTTTTTTTACTTCTTTTAACTCATAAACTCATAAACCCATTAACTCTATTTAGGGTATGTATAATGATGGGGGATTTTAATCTTTGAATCAATCACTGTCCCTGCCATTGTTGTATTGCCTGAGCCGATTATCGCATCATCGCCGACAAAGGCACCAAGTTTATTTAGATTTGTATCCATGCTCTTTTTATTTACAGTAGTTTTCACAGTGCTTCTATCAAGATTTTCATTTATGGTCATTACCCCTGAGCCAATATCAACATTATTTCCGATAACACTATCGCCGATAAATGAGAGTCTACCAATTTGTGAATTTCCAGAGAGGATACAGTTTTTAAGTTCAACACCATAACCAACAATGCACCCCTTACCAACAGATGTATATTTTCTTATAAGGACATTATTGCCTATAAAACTGCCTGAACCTATGAATGAAGGACCTTCAATGATAGTCCCTGACCTTATCTCTACATTATCCTCAATCTGGACAGGACCCTCAATCCTCACATCTCCTATCAGGTGTGCAGATTTTGAAATTGTTGCTTCCCCCCACGAATCCATTATTATTTTATTTGCAATAAGTATATCCCATGGATATGCGATATCTATCCATTCTCCTTCCCATATTGATGCCTTCAGACCTATTTCTCCGATAAGCCTCCCAAGAGCCAGTTCCATATTGAATTTTGTCTTCTCTAAGACTGAGAAGAACCTGCTTGGTAGTATGAAGACACCAGACAGCACATAATTTCCTAAATCCCCTTTTTTTGGTTTTTCTATTATCTTTGTAATTTTCATTTCATTGTCAAGATAGACATTTCCGAACATCTTTGTTGAAGGGGTCAGGCAGACAGAGGCAACAGGCTCCTTTGACATATTAAAGGAATGGAGTGTATAGTTAAATATATTTGCAGATGTTATAATATCACCATATATAAGCATGAAGTATTCACCAGGGTTAAACCTTTCCTTTACCTTATAGACAGCATCACCTATACCTGACAGTTTTTTCTGATATGAATAATGAATGCTCACACCAAAATCTGCTCCTCTCTCAAAATACTGAACAATTTTATCCGACTCATGCCCTACGACGATATTGATTACATTTATCCCGCTCTCCTTCAGCAATTTGATGGTGTTCTCCAATATAAACCTACCCCCTACATTAATCATTGGCTTTGGTCTCGTGGTTGTAAAGGGGACTAAATTTTTCCCTTCTCCAGCTGCAAGTATCAGTGCCTTCATAATAACCTCCATATTTGCTCATAGTTTATAGCTGATAGCAAAAACTATGAGCTATAAGCCATGACTATCAGCTATGTTGATTATCTTACATAACCTTTAGAAATTCAAGATTTTTATAATTATGATTTACATCATGGTTTCAACCTTCAGCTTTTTATAGTATTATAATTGACATATGAGCTTATATCTATTTACAGTCTATATTCATATATTTGCAGCATTTGTATGGCTTGGGGGGATGCTATTCCTTGCCTTTGTGCTTGCACCTGTCTCTCGGAAGATTGACCCGCCTTCATTGAGGGGGAATTTATTGAAGGTAATTGGAACAAGATTCAGGATTATCGGGTGGATATGTATAGCAACACTCCTTATTACAGGGTTCTTAAATATATTCAACAGGGGGATGAGCCATGAGATATTCCTGCCCGAACAGATGTTTGGGACAGAATTCGGAAAGACTCTGGCATTAAAATTAACAGTTGTTACTTTAATGCTTATATTAAGCGCAATACATGATTTTTTTGTGGGCCCCCGTATGACTGCACTCCTGCAAAATACCAAACAGGGGGAACAGAATCCTGAATTACAAAAGATGAGATGGCAGGTTTCATGGCTTGCAAGATTAAATACAGTATTTGCTGTGTTAGTAATATTTTTTGCTGCCAAACTGGCAAGATAATGATTTTTCGCCACAGACTCACACAGACTTAAGAAAGATTTGAAATTTCAAATTTGAGATTTTAATTATTGTCAGTGTAAGTCCATGGCTAATTAAAAGGGAGGTTTTATAAGATGGAGAAGTATCCAAAGCTTTTTGTTAAGGCAAGTATATTTTATCTCTCGTTCGGTATAGTCTTCGGACTTCTGATGGCTACCAATGTCGTCAGCGGATTAAACTATACATTTGTCCATGTCCATTTCAATCTTGTTGGCTTTATGTCCATGATGCTATTCGGCGTAGCTTATCATATATTGCCGAGGTTTAATGCACAACCTTTGAAGTGGCCCAAATTAGTCCCCATTCATTTTTATGGAGTGAACATTGGTCTAATCGGGATGTTGTTTGCATATCTGATAGGGGGCTTCTGGTCTTCTGACTGGAAGACAATACTGTTTCACATATTCTCAATAGTAACTGCTGTATCTATAATGTTATTCATAGCCAATATATATACAGTCCTTACCCCTCCAGCACCTGTTCCACAGCCAAAGGCAGAGGAGAAGGCAAAGGAATCAGTAAAAGAGACACCACCTCCAGTTGCCACACAAAAAGAAGTTATAACAGCCGATATGAAGGTCTCTGATGTGATTGAAAAATGGCCGCATCTCCTGGCTGTTTTTGTTGAGAGCGGTTTTGCGGCACTCGCAAATCCAACTGCAATGGTTACATTTGCAAGAATGATAACAATAAAACAGGCATGCAAGGTGCACAATTTAGGTCTGGATAACTTTATCCAGAAAATAAATGATTCACTTAATGGCAAGGGCGGCAAGACAGCACCACTGCCAAAAGCAGCACCGACTATGCCGCCAGCAAGTCAGAAACCTTCTCAAAAGGGCCCTGCAATAAAAAGAGGGGATAAGTGCAGTAATGAGATTATGATTGGAGATTTAATCGGCGTTTATCCGGAGACAAAAAAGATATTTGAAAAACATTATGGTGCTGGATGCTTCTCATGTCCGGGCCAGGCGACTGAAACTGTAGCCCAGACTGCTATGATGCATAATATCTCAGCTGATAGCATAGTTAAAGAAATAAACGACGAGATAGAAAAGGCACTTGCAGAAACAAAAGTTTAATCAATCCGCAGATTACACAGATTTTATAAAAAATATTTTGTTTTAATCTGCGACAATCTGCGAAATCTGTGGATATAAAAGGAGGCTTTATATGTCAGAAGGACAGAGTAACTGGAAACAGAATTTTTTTGATAAGGCTGAATCAATCGTATTAACAGACCCGCTTGCATATACGCTTGGTGCAACTGAAAAGGAAGGGCAACTCGTATTTAAATATGCAGATGCAGTGAAGCTGGCAGGACATTCATGTGCCGCAGTATCAGGTGCATATAAAATAACTGCAAAGGCACTCAAGGCACTCTATGGCAAAGATACACCTGTCAGAGGGAATATAAAGGTTACAATAAAAGGGGGTCCTACAGACCTTGCATATGGGCCAATGTCTCAGGTCATATCTTTTATAACAGGTGCAGCCACTATTACAGGTTTTAGGGGTCTCGGCGGGCAGTTTAACAGGCAGAATCTCCTTATATTTGATGAGAAAAATTTTGAATACAATACTTTTATATTTCAGAGGCTGGATAACGGCAAGAAGGTTAAAGTGGTTTATGATACATCTTCCCTCCCCCAGGACCCTGCAATGGGTGAACTAATGGGTGAGGTGCTTTCAGGAACTGCCTCAAAAGATGAACATGAGGAGTTTATCAAGATGTGGCAGGGGAATGTGAAAAGGATTCTGTTGGAAGATGATAAATATCCCGGGCTATTTAAGGTAGAGATGATTGACAGGTAAGGAATACTGCACTATATTAATGGCAAGTAAGTTGCCGTATTTAAAAGAGGGGGTTTTATGACAGAGCCTGCTTGTGAATTTCCTGCCTATAATTCTACTGATGATGAGATTAAGGAGATACTGACCAATTATAAGACTATTGCAATTGTTGGTATCTCCAATAAGCCTGACAGAGACAGTTTCCGCGTAGCATCATTTCTGAAAGAAAAGGGCTATAAGATAATCCCTGTAAACCCAAACTATGATACAGTCCTTGGAGAGAAGTGTTATCCATCTTTGAGCAGTATCCCTTTCCCTATAGATATAGTAGATGTATTTCGCAAGCCTGATGCTCTCCCTCCCATTGCAGACGAGGCAATTAAGATAGGTGCAAAAGTGGTATGGATGCAAATCGGAGTTGTAAATAATCAGGCAGCGGAAAAGTTAATAAAAAACAAGATAAAGGTTGTTATGAACAAGTGCATGATGATTGAATACAATACGCAATTCCCCGAAGATTTTCCCCAAATTACAGATGAGTTCTGCGAGGCATTTGAAGAATAGGCCCCATTTTTACCTTAAATATCCGTTTAGACAAAAACACAATATATTGTATTCCACAAAATTATTTTATACAACAAATTGTATTTTCTTCTTTACATAAAAACCATATTGTGGTATTTTATTCAAAAGATTTTTAACTATTAGCTTGCAGCAGTCAACTAATATGGAGGGCTAATAATATGTATTTTAAGTCTCTTGAGATGATAGGATTTAAGTCATTTGTTGATGAAACCAAAGTTGAGTTTGAGCCGGGGATCACCGCAATTGTAGGACCAAATGGATGCGGCAAGAGTAATATATCAGACGCGATAAGATGGGTGCTTGGTGAACAGAGTGCAAAACTGCTTCGCGGAAACAAGATGGATGATTTTATTTTTAATGGAAGTGATGGAAGAAAACCTCTCAATATGGCAGAGGTCTCCCTGACAGTAACAAATTTAAAAGGCGCCGTGACATCCCCTGAACTTTCCCTTTATGAAGAGATAACAGTAACAAGAAAACTCTTCAGGTCAGGTGAGAGTGAGTATTATATAAATAAAACCCCATGCAGGCTAAAGGATATTGTAGATGTCTTCCTTGACACGGGTTTAAATACAAGGGGGTTTTCCATGATGGAGCAGGGGCAGATAAATAAGATTATAAATTCAAAGCCTGACGAGAGGAGATTTATAATTGAAGAGGCTGCAGGGGTCATGAAATATAAGCACAGGAGAAATGCAGCAATACAGAAGCTTGAGTCTTCACAACAAAACCTACTCAGAATCGGTGATATAGTGGGGGAGCTTGAGAGACAGATGAATTCACTAAAAAGGCAGGCAAACAAGGCTGAGAGATACAAAAAATATAAGGGAGAGATGAGAGAACTCGGTATCAGGCTTCTAAGTGTAGAGCTAAAGAAAGAAATAGATGGCTTAAACAGTGTTGATACTGAATATAATAGCAATAAAGAAAAAGAAATAGAGGCATCGGCAAGGGCATCTTCATCAAAGAACAGGCTGGAAAATTTGAGGCTCGAATTAACCACTGAAGAAAAAGGATTGGCGGAGCTGAGGCAGGAGGAGTTTGAGTTGGGGAGCAGGGTGGAGAGAGATGAGGGGCATGTTGAGCTTATGAAGGGGCAGATTGAAGACCTGTCTAATGATGAGGTAAGGGCAGGAGAAGAGATAGAGGAATTAAAAAGGGAGATTGATAATCTTGATGGGCAGTTTAACAATATTAAGAGTGACATGGAGGGTATCCAGATTAAGGCAGAGGAACAAAAAAGGCTCTACAGTGAGAGAGAAAACCGTCTTATAAAGATGAATAATGAATATAAGGAAAAGCAGTCAAATCTTGAACAGATGGATGCTGAAATCATAAAGGTTATTGGAGAAATCTCCCAAAATAAAAATACACTTACATCCCTTGAGACCCGCTTGGATTTTATACAAAAGAGAAAAGATAGGGTATCGGTAGAAAAAACAGAAACGGAAGACAGTATCAAAAATTTTAATATAACCCTTGAAAATGATGTAAATAAGCTGTCTGATGCGAAGGAAAAGCTAAATGGACTTAAAAAGAATAAAGAAGAATTAATTGGATATTTGATTAAATTAAGGGAATCATTAAGAACACATGAGGAGAGGGCATCAGAAATAAAGGAAAGACTCGGAACCAGACTTTCAGTTCTTAAATCTTTTGAGGAGTTTCAGAAAAATTTTGAGGGTTATGAAGATGGCGTCAGGTCTGTAATGAAATCAAGGGAGAGCGGCAGCTTAAATGGAGTTCATGGTGTGCTGGTGGATTTTATTGAGACAGCACCTGAGTTTGAAATGGCCATAGAATCGGTTTTGAGTGACAGACTTCAGGGGGTTGTGGTTGAGAGCCATGATGAAGGTGTAAAGGGGGTAGAGCATTTAAAATCCCAATTGGCAGGGAGGGCACAATTTATACCCCTTAATTTAAAGTTTCATGCAAAGGCAGGCGGGGAGGGGGTAAGCAGTCAGGGGAGAAGGGCAGTTGAGGTTGTAAGATGCAATGAAAAATATAAAGGTATTCTGGAGTGTCTGCTCGGAGATGTATTGATTGTAAATGACATAGAGGGTGCCGTTAATATATGGAGAAACAACGGGAATTCTTATACCATAGTTACGCTGAACGGAGAGGTAATAGACCCTCACGGCTCTATTACAGGAGGGAACAGGAAGGGAAATGAACAGGGATTAATGCAGAGAAAGAGACAGATAGCTGAAATAAATATTGAAATAGAAAATTTAAAGGCTGAATTTGATTCAGCAAGTAAGGAAAGAGATAGCATAAGGTCAGAGATAGAATCGCTTGAATCAAGGATTGCAGGGCTTGAAAGCTCTATAAGGGAAGAGGAGTTCAAACTGATAGGTGAAGAGAATGGATTGACAAGAATCAAGGATGAGATAGAGAGGCTGAAGAAAAAGATAGGGACAATAGATTATGAGACAAGAGGTTTTGATATTGAGATAGGAGAGGTTACTGCCGAGTCGGACAAATACAGGGATGAGATTCTAAAGAAAGAGGATTATCACGGCAAGATAACGGCACAGAGTAACAGTATAAAAGATGATATGAAGGCATTGAGGGGAAATCTTGATGCCCATATAGAGGATACAAACAGGTTAAAGGTAGACCTTACAGCCCTAAATGGCAAGCTGGATAACCACAAGAGAGAGTGTGAGAGGATAGTAAGGGGGAGAGAAGATTTAAATTTAAGGATTGATAAAAGAGAAGAGGATAGGATTGAGATATCTGACAAGAAAAAAGAGATAGAAAACTCCATAAAGAGGATGGAGGATGAGATTTATCAGGTATCTTTAAAAAGGGATGAGAAAAAGAAGGAAATAAATGTAAGGGTGGAGTTCCTGAGGAAGAAAAATGAAAGCCTGAAGGCTATTGAAGAGGGGGTAAAGGAAATAGATGATGAACTGGCTGAACTGAGAGATGCTTTGAATAATCTGGGAATGAAAAAGGCAGAGCTTAATCTACGGGTTGAAAATTTAAGGAGAAGAGCTATAGAGGAATATAACATAAAAGAAAATGAAATCCCTAGTGCACCACTTGGAGATGTGAATATTGAAGAGATAAACTCCAAATTGGAATTTTTGAGGAGCGAGATTGACAGGTTTGGCGATGTAAATCTGGCAGCAATAGAGGAATATAATAGTATAAGCGAGAGATACAATTTCTTAAAGACACAGCAGGATGATCTAAACATGTCTATAAAATCCCTGCACCAGACTATTGAGAGGATTGACAGCACTACAAAGCATATGTTTGCTGAAACCTTTACAAAGGTAAATGAGAATTTTAAGGGTATATTCAGACGGTTATTCGGCGGCGGGAGGGCTGAGCTGATTCTTGTGGATGAGGGCAATATGCTTGAAACAGGTGTTGATATAATTGTTCAGCCTCCCGGCAAGAGACTTCAAAACATTACACTACTTTCGGCTGGCGAAAAGGCAATGACAGCCATTTCCCTTCTCTTCTCTATCTTCATGGTAAAACCGAGCCCATTCTGTCTA
Source organism: Nitrospinota bacterium (assembly GCA_003489165.1). Lineage (GTDB taxonomy): Bacteria > Nitrospinota > Nitrospinia > UBA9942 > UBA9942 > UBA9942. Next base: position 12,842 of record DNJG01000120.1, read on the forward strand.
TTGGATGAGGTGGATGCCCCTCTTGATGAGGCAAATATTTTCAGGTTCAGGGATATGCTAAAAGAGATGTGTTCAAGCACTCAATTTCTTGTAATTACACATAATCAGAAAACAATGTCATTTGCTGATAGCCTTTACGGAATTACAATGGAAGAGGATGGTGTGTCAAAGGTGATATCTGTAAACCTTAAGGCAAAAGAGGCACTGGCAGCCTGAATAAATTTACCTTCTGGAAAAAAATAATAAGGAAGCCATGAAACCATGAATATTTTTTAATGGCTTTTTTCATTTTTGTCTTCCTGATTTCCTAATAAATTAAAATTTTAAATCTGTGTTAATCGTGTCTGTGGTTTTATTAGGTTTTTTGTTCGTTGTATAATCTTAAAATATGTTTATCCTCTTTTTAAGGCTGACTATCCTCTTTTTAATATCCATAATTTTTACCAGCTGTACAATGGCGAGATATAGTCAATTTCCATATACTTCTCTTCCTCTGCCAAATATTGCAATAGAAGATGAGATTAAAAACCTTAAAATTGCAGTGGTTTTGTTTGATATAGAGGACACAAAGATATCAGGCGGACATTATAAGGGAATGATGCAGAAAATACAGCATTGGGATATAAATATACCTGAGGGGCAGAAAGATTCTTTTCTTTTTGGGCTATCTGAAACTGTAAGCTATGCAATAGCGGATGAGTTTTTAAGGCAGGGTTTAAATATCGTTATAACCGATGGAAAGGATATAAACCGTCTTAAGGGTCTGGATATAATAGTTACAGGGAAGGTTTCTCATATTGAACTAAATACCCATGCAAATGATTACTGGGAGGCTGTGATTATCTTAAAGGATATTACATTATCCCGTACAAGGGATGGAGGCATGCTGTGGATTGGGGATATTGAAAGATATTGCAAGCTTCCGGATAGCCCTGAAAAGCTGGAGTGGACAATGTTTAAAGATGTGTCAAGATTCTTGAGGACATCTATTGAAGAAAAAAGTTATGAGAATTATTTTCAAAAAAGGAAGGATATTACGCCTGCAGAAATTGCAGCAAGGCTTTCGGCTATTGATATAATGAAAAAATTTAATTCCGAGTTTTTTGTAACTTCAAAGTAGAAAGCTTACCTTTTATTGACTTGACCTGATATATATCCATTGCTCCCCTTTTTCCCCTCACCTGAACCTGCTTCAGTTTCTCAACATCAAGCTTTAAGCCTTTAAGCTCATTGTATGTACTCTCTGTAATCAATATCTGTCCACCTTGGGCTAATCCCTCTAACCTGCTGGCAATATTTACCCCATTTCCAACAACTGTGTATTCCATCCTCTTTTCAGAGCCTATGTTGCCAGCTATTACACTGCCGGTATTTATCCCTATACCGACGGCAAGTTCAACAAAACCTCTTTTTCTATTCCTCATGTTAAGAGCCTTAAGCCTCTCCTGCATCTCCAGTGCTGCTGCCATCCCCCTCTTTGCATGATCTTTATAATATATTGGTGTTCCGAATACTGCCATCAGGCCGTCACCAATAAATTTATCCAGAGTCCCGCCGTATTTAAATATAACATCAATCATTTCTGCAAAGTATTCATTGAGCAGGTCAACAATATATTCAGGAGGTTTTGCCTCTGTAATCTCTGTAAACCCTCTTATGTCTGAGAACAAGACTGTTACATTCTGCCTCCTCCCGCCAAGCGATATGGTCTTTGCCTTATTCATTATCTCATCCACTATCTGCGGTGACAGGAACCTCTGATATATTCCCCTCTTTCTCTCTTCTTCCCTTATATTTTCATAGAGCTTGGCATTTTCTATGGCAATAGCGGCATGACAGGCAAATGTATTCAGGAGTTTTTCATCCTCTTTTGTAAATGGGAGGTGGTCCTTTTTATTTATGACCTGAATTACCCCTATCATCTTTTCCTTTGAATAAAGAGGGACACACAGGATAGACCTCGTCTTGAATCCTGTTTTTCTGTCCACCGCCTGATTGAATCTCGGCTCATTTTTTACATCATTGACAATAATCGGTTTTCCGGTCTTTGCCACCCAGCCTGCAATCCCCTCCCCTACCTTGAGCTTTATCTTTTTTACTTTTTCACCCTTTTCACCAAGTGCAATTCTAAAAATAAGTTCCTTTTTATCTTCATCAAGGAGAAGGACAGAGCTTACCTCAGCCTTCATGACCTCTGTTGCATTATGCATCACTACACTTAATAATGGGTCCAAGTCAAGGATAGAGTTTATATTTCTGCTGATTTCAGAAAGTGTATTTAATTCACTTATCTTTTTAAGTGATGTATTAAAAAGGCGGGCGTTTTCAATTACTATGGATATATTGTTAGCAAGGATATTCAGTATTCTTAAGTCATCATCAATAAAATTTGACTTTTTATTTATAACCTCTAAAATGCCTATCGCCTTGTTTTTAACAAGTAACGGTGTGCATAATATGTTATGGGTTTCATATCTTAACTTTTGGCTGATGGAAGCTTTAAACCTCTTATCTCTGTAAACATTATTGGCAATAACAGGCCTTCTATTTTTAAATACCCAGCCTGCAATTCCCTCCCCCACCTTTAGCTTATACTTTTTTATCTCCTCTGCCTTCTCCCCCTTTGTAACCTTAAACTCTAAAAATCCTGTATCTTCATTTTTTAGAATAATTGAGCCGGCATCTGTATGCATTGCCTCCATTACACGGTCCATCATGGCATCCAGAATCCTGTTAAAATTAAATGGGGCTATGGCTACCTGACTCACCTGCTGGAGAATCCTTAGCTGGAACTCCTTTATCTTGGCAGTGCTTTCTTGTGTCTTTATTTTTTCCACGGCAATCCTTACTTAATTCACACAAATAATAATAGTATATTAGAAAAATATCAATAAGATTTTATGATGTTAATCAAGAACCATGTAGCAAGCTACAGGGTATGGATGAGGAATTATTTTTTTACCCCTCACCCTACCCTCTCCCTCAAGGGGAGAGGAAACATAAGGTAACCCCGCAGCAGAGCTACGGGGAATAACAAGTTTAATAATGAAAAGGTTGAACTGAGAATGATTCCAGATGAAGAAACCGGGCTGACAGAGATTAGGTTCTGGCACAAAGGTAAACTGGTTGGAACACAAAAAGTCAAAAGCAATGACCTGAAAAGGGTGCATTTATGAGTGCGGTTTTAATTCTTAGCTAACATAATTTTCTGGATGTTAACTTTCTGGATTGACATTCAAAATTTGTAATTATATATTAAAGACAATGCTAAAATACAGACTCTGAAGTAGTAATTGGAGGCAATTATGAAGATTAAACCAGATAATTCAATAAAGAATATCGTTCCTGTTTCAGGAGACAAATCAAACCCAGCCAAAATCAGCAAAAAAGATGAAAAAGGCTTTGAGAAATTTTTGGAAGAGGCGAAGGCGGCAGGTGAGGGATTTGAGGTTGGAAGGACTAAGCACACAGAGGTCGTTCAACACATCCTTAAAAATGTCCAGCCTAAAGGGCTTCAGGTATTAAGAAAAAATGCAGTTCATACATTAGAAAAACTGTTTGCAACAATGGATATGTACAAAACCGCCTTACATAACGACAAAATAGATTTCAGCAGGATGCACACAATTGTTGCTGATATGAACAAAGAAAAAGATGAAATGCTTTCAGCAATGCTTGAGCTTCCAGAGGGTGATAACCTAAGGGACATTATGACAGGTGCCGCAGTATTGATATTAAACGAGACAAATAAATACTACAGAAACTATATGTATTAGTTCAGGCAATAACAGGGGCAGTCTCACATATTTCAAAATACAATTTCATCTCGCCAACCAGCTCTAAAACATTTTTTCTGATAGAAGCCTCAATATTGTAAAGTCTTATCTTGATTCCATATTTTTCCAGAATAGAGCCTATCTTTTTGTTAAAGATTATATTTAAGGCTGCAGGGTTAATATAGCGGACATTTCTAAAATCAAGCCCGATATCAATCTTTCCCTTTTTTACCGCCACTAATATCTTTTTTCTTAGCTTTTTTGCAGTAATATTATCCAGAACTCCATCCAGGTCAATCAATAGAGCCTGTAATTTTTCATTCTTCTTTATCTGCACCTTAAGAAAATAATCAATTTTGTCCATTGCCTCCTGTGCCTTGTCCTTAACTATCTCTATTGCATGTGGAATCAGGTTTTCAGTAGGCGTTGTCGGTATAGTTTTATTGAGGGTGGTAAGCAGGCCTGATAGAGGCGAAAGTTTCCCTTCAGGGAGTCTGTTCACCATTCGCCTGAAACCTACATTCAGAAAGAGTGTGCTTAAGAAACGATTCTGTTCAAAGTGCAGCAGCCTCTTTGCTATAGAGGGGATTGAATAGAACTGCTGAAATGCCCACCAATACCCTTCCTGAAGCCTTTCCGGACTTATATTCTTCGGTTTAAAAAGGACATGTCCTCCGTTATATTTCCCCCAATCCCTCTCTATGATTCTGCCTTCAGACTCCATTTTCTTTGACCATACAGTGCCAGGAAGGGGTGTCAATATATAGAATGTGGCAACATCTACTTTATTTTTCTCTAAGAACTTTATTGTCCTTTCAAATACCCCCTCGTCGTCATTATCAAACCCGAATATTATGCTGGCAGTAATGGCTATACCATGGTCATGGAATATCTTTATTGCGTCCTCATACTTATCAACATTATTGAAGGTCTTTTTTATCTGGGCTAAATTATCCGTAGATAATGTCTCTATGCCTACAAACATCCCGCCGCAGCCGGATTTTTCAGCCAGTTTCATCACCTCAAGGTCTTTTGTCATTGTGAGGCTTGCCTGACTCCCCCATCTTATTTTCAATGGTGCAAGCTTTCTGAAAAGCTCCTTTGCATATTTTGGATTCCCTGCAATATTGTCATCCACAAATGCAACAAAGCTGCTATCTATTGTTTCTACCTCTTTAATTACATCGTCAACAGGCCTCTGTCTATAACTCCTTCCGAAGAAATCTGTAACAGAGCAGAATTCGCATGAGAACGGACATCCCCGGGTAGTCTGGACAGTATTCCCTATATTATAGGACTTTATTTTTAATAGGTCTCTCCTTGGATGAGGCAGGTTTTCAAGACTGCATGGCTTGGCTGACTTATATATCTTTTTAAGACTTCCATTTTTAAAATCATCAATTACATTCTGCCAAACACCCTCAGCCTCCCCGACAACCACAGTATCGGCATTTTGTAGTGCTTCATTAGGCACTGCGGTAGGATGAATTCCACCTAAAACTACCTTCACGCCTCTATTTCTAAATTTTCTTGATATCTCATAAGCCCTCGGTGCATGTGCTGTCATTACGGTTATCCCGACCATATCAACATCTATATTGAAATCTATATCATCCAGATTTTCATCAATTATTGATACATCAACATCTTTTGGCGTGAGTGCTGCTACCATTGCAAGGGAAAGCCTTGCAAACCAGAAGGACCTCGCCTCCTTCTTTGAATGCTTCATATAAATATCTGTTTCTGCCGGTGATATTAAAACTAATCTCATCAAAACCTCCTTCTAATCCTTATTAAGATTAAATACTAACACAAAAGCTGCATTAATACAATTGGATAATGTAATGCGTAGGGAAAATTTTGATTGAGGAATATATTATGTTATACTTGTTAAAATTTCACAACTTCAATTTAATAAAAATAAAATGAATAATCAGTTTATCAAGGCATGTAAGAGGGAGAAGACAGATTACACACCTGTATGGTTGATGCGGCAGGCAGGCAGATACATGGAGGAATACAGGGCGATAAGGAGCAAACACTCCTTTTTAACAATGTGCAAAACCCCTGAACTGGCTGCAGAGGTTACTCTTCAGCCTGTCAAGAGACTCAATGTTGATGCAGCAATAATCTTTGCAGATATATTACTTCCGCTTGAGGGGATGGGGATTAAATTGGAATTTGCAAATAATGAGGGGCCTGTTATACATAACCCTGTCAGAAACCAGTCTGATGTTAATTTAATTCGTCTTATTGAGCCTGAGAGGGATGTCCCTTTCTTAATGGAGGCTATAAAAATAGTCAGAAGGGAGTTGAATGGAAAGATTCCGCTTATAGGTTTTTCAGGTGCACCATTTACAATTGCCAGCTATATAATTGAAGGAGGGCATTCAAGAAATTATATTAATACAAAGTCCCTTATGTATAATGAGCCTTCCTTATGGCATACCCTGATGGATAAGATTGCAAAGATAATCATAAGCTATCTAAAGGCTCAGATAGATGCAGGTGCTCAGGTAGTTCAGTTGTTTGACAGTTGGGTTGGATGTCTATCACCTTTTGATTATGAGAAGTTTGTAGCCCCATACTCAAAACAGGTCATTGACGGCATCAAAGCAAACTCTGTTCCGGTTATCCACTTCGGCACTGATTCATCCACTATCCTTGAATTAATGAAAAAGGCGGGCGGGGATGTAATCGGAGTGGACTGGAGAATAGAGTTAGATGTTGCGTGGAAGAGATTGGGTTATGATGTCGCAATCCAGGGGAATTTAGACCCTGTAGTCCTGTTTGCCACACCAAAAGAGATAGAAAAGCGTGTAAAGTATGTTCTTGATAAGGCGGGCGGGAGGCAGGGACATATATTCAATCTTGGCCACGGTATCCTTCCCAATACACCTGTTGAAAATGTAAAAACCCTTATAGAGGCAGTACATAAATACAGTTCAAGGGTTTAAAAGTTTAGGAGTTGAGGAGTTTGAAATTTTTTGACTCTTTAACTCTTTAACTCCTTAACTCTAAAATGATAGCAATTCTCCTTCTTGCATTTGGATGCCCTGATTCCATTGAATCTATAGAGCCATTTATCACTAATGTGATGGGGGGCAGAAAACCTTCCCCTAACCAACTCCAGAAAATCAAAGAGAGATACCTGATGATTGGCGGTCACTCACCTTTACTTGATATAACCCGAAGACAGGCAGAGGCACTTGAAAAAAGATTAAATGAAACTAATGAGTTAACTCCAAAACTCCTCAACTCCAAAACTCAAGAACTTTTTCGGGTATTTATAGGTATGAGGTATTGGCACCCCTTTATTAAAGATACTTTAAAAGAGATTGTAAGTTTAAAAGCGGAGCGCGTCGTGGTTTTAGTAATGGCTCCGCACTATTCTAAAATCAGCACAGGCGGTTATATAAATACAGTAAATGAAGCAATGGCTGAGCTCACTCCCCTATTCCCCCCTTTATCAAAGGGGGGTGAGGGGGGATTTGACATCTCCTTTATAAATAACTGGCATACCCATCCACTCTTTTTGGAAGCAGTTGCAGAGAAAATCAATAAAGGGTTCTCATATTTTAAAGACATTAATAAAAAAGAGATTCAGGTAATATTCAGTGCCCATAGTCTTCCAATTCCCCCTTTAGAAAAGGGGGGTGAGGGGGGATTTAGGGATGACCCCTATGCAAAACAGCTTAACGAAACTATAGAAGGGATAATAAGGCATACAGGTGACATCATATGGCATCTCGGATTTCAGAGTAAGGGAATGAGTGCAGGTGAGTGGCTTGAACCAACAGTAGATTCTATCCTTGAAAGATTATCAAAGGATGGGAAAAAGTATGTTTTAATCGTTCCTGTGGGCTTTGTCTCTGACCATATCGAGACCCTTTACGATATTGATATATTTTATAAAGAGACGGCAAAATCCCTCGGCTTAATATTCCATAGAACTGAATCCCTCAACGATTCCCCAAAATTCATTGATGCGTTGATAGATATTGTTAAAAAACAGACAGCCTTATCAAAATTCCCTTAAAAAAATTCGCTTGACAGCCATTTTAAGTTAAATCTACAATACACTCTGTGAAAAGCAATTTCCTATCTATGATTCCTGTGCCTCAACTGTGCCCAAATTGTGCCTGCAAAAAGTAGCTACCTTATTTTGATGATACTCTGTAACCTTTCCTGATGCCTTCTTCAGATCGTCCTCATTAACAATTTAATAGATTGAAAAGGGTGTCGGGGGGTGTTGTGTTTTGCTTATATTGAATTCGTGGGATATTCGTCTTGGATGGTCATAACCCAAGATTAAAGGTAAGTATGAATATCAGGTTGCCGCTTTTCTTAAAAAATCAAGACATAGATTTAAAATTTTGCTATCAGCCTCTTTAATGAGTGTCTCTATCGCTTTTTTGATTGCTTTATCTGAACCAATCTCCTCTGACAAAAGAAGCAACTCATAAAGTTCAACATTTAATCCCTTCGCAATCTTTTCCAAAGTTTTCACAGTAACATTTTTCTGTCCTCGCTCAATAGCACTTATATATTTAGTATGCACTCCAGTCTTTTCTTCCAACTGTTCTTGTGTCAACCCTGCTTTTTCTCTGACAGTCTGAATTCTTTTGCCAAGGGATAACAAGATATTCATAGAAACTCCTTTTGGTAAAAGAATAGCAACAAACAAAAGACGGTTAAACATTCTATAAGTTTATAAATAGAATAATATCTACTTTTATGTTGACAATAATCTCTTTATAGATATAAAGTTTTCAGAATAGTCATTTATGAGTAGTTGTCTGTAAATAAGAGTGGAATCAAATATATGATGAGCTAATTTTATATTTATTTCAATCTATGCAAACCATACATACAGAACTTGAAACACTCTTAAAAAAGGACAAGCGCCTTGTTGCCGATGGCAAACTGATGAAGAACAAGGTAATTGAGTTTGCTTTAAAACTTGATAAAGACCTGCTCAAACTTTTGCAGAGCAACAAAAGCATAAAGACCCACTTCTTTCAGGAAGTGGACAGCGTGTTGGTTTTTGACAAAGTGAGGTTTCAGGATTTTGTAAATCTCAAAGAATTTTTAGCCGACAGTTACACTAAATACAAAAGCAAAATCGGACTGGAAGCCGATGGAGATTATTTAAGCAAGAGTAAAGATGTTGTTTTAGTGTGGCCTTACAAGGATTGTTTGCTTGAAGGCGGACAGACAAAAGCAGAAAGAGAAAACCGCTCAGAAATTTTCTGGAATGAAACACTTGCTCCCGAACATTACGACCGCTTACTTTCTCCGAAAGCATTTACCAACTTTAAAAAATACGACAGCAAAGGAGAACAAGACCTAAAAGGTAAAATTGATTTTGGAAAAGAAAATCTCATTATAAAAGGAAACAACTTGCTTGCTTTACATTCATTGAAAGAACGCTTTGAGGGACAAGTAAAACTCATTTACATTGACCCGCCTTACAATACAAAGAGTGACGAGTTTGGTTACAATGATACTTTTAATCATTCTGCTTGGTTAACTTTTATGAAAAATCGCTTGGAGACAGCAAAACAATTTCTAAAAACTGATGGAGTAATTTTTATCAATATAGGAGACGAGGAAGTTCATTATCTAAAAGTATTATCCGATGATATTTTTGGGAGAGAAAATTTTATCAATACAGTTGCAAGAGTTGCTAAAACTGCAAGTAATAAAGGAACTTGGTTTGCTCCATCTATTGATTTTATCCTTTGTTACGCCAAGGACAAAACCAAATTGCCAGAATTTTATGATGAAGTTGATGAAAGTTTATACAAAAAAATGGAAACGGAAGGAAAAAGAAAAGGAGAAAAATATAGAGATGATGTTGCATTATATCAATCATCTTTAGACCCATTAAGAGGATGTAATAATCAAAGATATTTTATTGAAGCACCAGACGGAACTCTTTTACTTCCGCCAGGGAATATATTTCCAACAAAGAAGAAAGACGGTGCTCACATTGAACCGAAAACAAGAGAGGATAAAGTTTGGCGGTGGGCTTTTGAATCATACTTTAAGAAAAAAGATTTATTAGTTTTTAAAGAAACTAAAAACTCACCTCTTTTAGATGAAAATGGGAAACAAGCAAAGTATAACATTTACACGAAAAGTTATTTAACGGACAGGCAAGAAGACGGAACAAAACCAAGAAATTATTTTGACCAATTTATTAATCGTAAAGGAGCGGACTATATTAAAAAACTGGACATAGAATTTAATTATTCAAAACCAGTTGAATTGATTGAGCATCTGATAAACATTGTGCAAACTTCCAAAGACGATTATATTCTTGACTTCTTTGCTGGGAGTAGCACAACAGCAGAAGCGGTTTTACGAGTTAATGAAAAGGACGATGGTAAAAGAAAATTTATTCTTTGCGAGCAATTAGATTATTTTGATACTGTTTCTGTTCCACGAATTCAAAAAATAATTGGCAAGGAAAATTTTATTTCTTGCGAACTCGCCAAAGACAACGCACAATATATTGATAAAATTGAAAAAGCAAAAAAGACAGAAGAATTAAAAAAGACTTGGGCTGAAATGCAGAAAGAAGGATTTATCAGCCATCGCATAAAAGAAACGGAAGTATTCAGTGATGAAGGAGAAATAAAGTGGAAAGACCTATCAATAGAGGAGCAAAAACAAATTCTCATTCGCACCCTTGACCTCAATCATCTTTACATCAACTATTCCGAAATAGAAGATGAGCGTTACAAAAAAGCAATGGATGATGAATCAAAAAAATTGAATAGACAATTTTATTCCAAAAAATAAGAAATGCAACAGACGGTTGACCAAATACAAACGCTTCACAAAAAACTAACAACCCTTCAGGAAGAAATTAATTTTCCAGAAGTTCCCGAGCATATTATCGGTAACCTGAAACCAAATTTCGGGAAACGCCCTTATCAAAAAGAAGCATTCAGTCGTTTTTTATTTTGGTGGGAAAGTCGGAACAGAACACAAAACCGCTTTCTCTATCACATGGCAACAGGAAGCGGAAAGACATTAATCATGGCGGGTTTGATTTTGGATTTATACAAAAAGGGTTACAGCAATTTTCTTTTTTTCGTTCATCTTGATAACATCGTGCAGAAAACAAAAGAGAATTTCCTAAATGCACAATCACATAAATATCTGTTTGCTCCAACCATTAATATTGACGGCAAAACATTGCGTGTTCGTGAAGTGGACACATTTGAAACGGCAAATCCTAATGACATAAATATTATGTTCACTACTATTCAGGGTTTGCACAGCAAATTAAATAACACGCAGGAAAACAGCATTACTTATGAGGATTTTGAGGATAAAAAATTAGTTCTGATTAGCGATGAAGCCCACCACTTGCAAGTTGATACACGCACCGCTCAAACAGAAATTGATATTGATGATGATAGCGTAAGTTGGGAAGGCACAGCCGACAGAATTTTTCAATCAAATAAAAAAGAAAATGTTTTATTAGAATTTACCGCAACGGCTGAATTAACCAACCCCCTTATCCTTGACAAGTATAAAGATGTTTTGATTTTTGATTATCCGCTTGCAAAATTCCGTGAAGATGGTTACAGCAAAGAAGTATTGACACACGAGTTTGACAGCAACGATAAATTTGAACGGGCATTGCAAGCGATGATTTTAAGTCAATACCGACTGAAAATTTTCAACGACCATAATCTTAATGTTAAACCAGTGGTGATGTTCAAGGCAAACTATGTGAACGAACCGAAAAATAAACAAGGCGACCCAGTAGTTTCAGAAATATTTCAGGAAGAATTTCACGAACGGTTGCAAAATTTAACTGGCAAAGAATTGCAGAAGTTAAAAGCGGGTGCAAAAAAAATAATCAAGGACGCTTTTGATTATTTTGAAAAAAAGAAAATTGCTCTTGACGATTTAGCAAAGGAATTAATAAAGGATTTTGCTTCTGAAAAATGTATTTGCGTGAATACGGAAAGCGAAAGTATAGACAAACAAAAAGAAGTAAATAATTTAGAGAACAACATATACAGAGGAGTATTTGCAGTAGACAAATTGAATGAGGGGTGGGATGTTTTGAATTTATTTGACATTGTCCGCTTATATGATACCCGTGTCGTGAAAGAAGGAAAGCCAGGACCGACAACAATGCGGGAAGCACAACTGATTGGCAGGGGTGCAAGATATTTTCCTTTTAAATTGGAAAAAGAACAGGCAGAGGACAGAAGAAAATACGATGAGGACTTAGAAAATCCATTGAGAGTTTGCGAAACAATGTATTACCACAGTAAATACAATCCTAAATACATTGAAGAATTAAGAAAGGCATTGCGGGAAACTGGTTTGCTTCCCGAAAAATCAGAAGAACGGGAATTAAAATTGAAAGAGAGTTTTAAGAAAACCGACTTTTACAAAAAAGGAGTTTATTTCCACAACAAAAGAACCGACTACAAAAGAGAAGATATAAAAGCATTAGACAAGCAGTTCAGAGAAAAGCGTTACAAATATTCTTTGCCGACACGCTCAAGCAGGGAAATTTCTATAATGTCAGAAGAAAAGGTTTTGCAGACAGCAACAACAACGGAAACATTTACACTCGGAGACGAAAAACATTTTGACAAAAAGATTTTACAGAAAGCAGTTGATAAAATAAAATTCTTTTGGTTTGACAATCTGCGAACTTATTTCCCCTCATTGAAAGGCATTCATGAATTTATTACTTCCAAAGATTATCTGGCTGATGTAAAAGTGGATGTTTCGGGAACAGAAGAACAATTAAAAAATTTAAGTGCAGGAGAAAAGTTAAGAATTTGTGTTTCTATTTTCTCATTCATTGCAGACCATTTGCCAAGAGGGGTTGTCCGACACAAAGGAACAAAAGAATTTTTCCCTGCTTCCATCAAAGAAAAATTCATTGATAAAAAGGTGCGATACATTCCCGCAAGCAATGGCGGACAGGGTCACGCTCAAAGTTGGTCAACAATCCCGACAGCCCTTTATCTTGATGTTCCCAATGAAAACTGGTATGCTTACACGGACAACTTTGGCACAGACCAAGAAAAATATCTTGTAAAGTTCATTCACAGTTTCATTGACAAATTGGAAAAACAATACAAGAATGTTTACTTATTGAGAAACGAAAGATTTTTCCAGTTGTATTCTTTCAATGACGGCAGTCCTTTTGAACCCGACTTTTTACTTTTTCTTGAACAGGATGTTAAGCCAAAAAAAATTGTTTATCAATTATTCATTGAACCTAAAGGGGAAAAATTAATGACTGCTGAACAAGAGAAAAACAAAGAAAATTTTTTAAAGGAGATTGAAAAAGGGTATGAAATAAGAACTCTCTTTAAGAACAAGCAATACAAATTAATTGGAATGCCTTTCTATAATGAAGACGCTATCGGAAAGAAAGATGAGTTTGAAAAAAAGTTTAAATCTGTTGTGGACACATCCCAGATTTGTTGAAAAAACAGAAGAAAAGGTTGCATCCTATCTGATTCGCTCAACCATCTCACTTGAACGATTATTCCTTCGATAAACTCAGGACAGGCTCCCAATGACCAGAATGCTAATGTTACCTATGAGGGGAAAAGGGATATTTACAATTTTCATCCTCTCACCTTTCGCATCTTGGATTACTCCATTCACCAAGCCGTTCCCCGCCTCCAGTAGTCACAACTCTGTGAAAAGCAATTTTCTATCATACATCTTATTTCCCTCCATAAAGGCTCTGTATTGAAGCCTTAATTTATCCCTCTCCTCCAAAGTAGTCAATCACCCAAAAGTCTCATTTTTTATATAGTAGTTTTTTACTATATGATTTTTTGACACTTGTTTGAAATGAACATAAACCTGATTAACCACTGAGGCACTGAGAAAGACAAAATTAAAAAAGATTAAGGAGAAAGGGAGAAGATGGAGAGATGGAGAAAAGGTAAATAAATATTTCATTCCCCCTTTCTCAAATTTCCCCATTTCTCCTTATTGTTTCCTCTGTGTCTCCGTGCCTGGTAATTTTTATAATTTCCTTGTATATGAACAAACCCCTCACCCCCCGATTAAATACTTCGGGGGCAGGTTCTAACCCTCTCCCCCTGCCTGTGCTGAAGGCAGACAGATGAGGGGAGAGGAGTAAGGCGAGAATATTATTAAAAATAATTCTTGACAAATTTACATAGGTATATTAATCTTTTTCATAAGTAATCTAATGGGCATAAAAATAAAGATGGAGAGGAAGAGGGCTGATGATGTTACAGGGCTTATTGGTTCTACCCCTTTAATAAGACTCAATAAAATTGTCCCTGAGAATTATGCCAATATCTATGCAAAGGTAGAGTATTTTAATCCTGGCGGCAGTGTGAAGGACAGAATAGCCCTAAGCATGATAGTAAATGCAGAAAAAAAGGGATTGCTGAAAAAAGGGGGCACCATCGTTGAGCCTACAAGCGGCAATACCGGAATAGGGCTGGCACTGGTAGGGGCTGTAAAGGGATACAGGGTTATATTGGTCATGTCTGATGATATGAGTGACGAGAGGAGAAGCATCCTCAAATCATACGGGGCACAGATTGAGCTGACAAAGGCTAAATATGGCATGCAGGGTGCGATAGACAGGGCTGAGGAGCTGACAAAAAGGCATCACGGTTATTTTATGCCCCAGCAGTTTAATAATCCGGCAAATCCTGAGATTCACAGGCGGACTACAGCAAAGGAAATATTAAAGGCTATGGATGGTGACCAGATTGATGCCTTTGTAGCAGGTGTTGGGACAGGTGGCACTATAACAGGTGTCGGCGAGGTCTTAAAAACAAAGAATAAAGAGATTAAAATTGTGGCTGTAGAGCCAAAAACATCGGCAGTCCTGTCAGGCGGAAAACCGGGGCCGCATATGATACAGGGGATTGGGGCAGGTTTTATTCCGAAGGTTTTAAACACAAGCATAATAAATGAAATAATACCTGTTAGTGATGAGGATTCATTTCATACAGCAAAAAGCCTTTCCAAAGAGGAGGGTCTTTTAGTCGGTTTTTCATCAGGTGCCGCATGTTTTGCCGCCCTCAAAGTTGCAGAGCAATTGGGAAAGGGGAAGAATGTTGTTGTAATATTCCCTGATACAGGGACAAGATATTTAAGTTTTCAAAAATATTTTGAAGGACATTAATTATGAGCTATGTTAATGGTTTAAAATGCAGGGAGTGTGGGAGGCAGTATCAAAAAGAGCCTATCCATGTTTGTGAGTTCTGTTTCGGTCCTTTAGAGGTAATCTATGACTATGATGGAATAAAAAATGTATTATCCAGAAAGGTTATAGAAGGCAGGCCAAAGAACATGTGGAGATACAGGGAGCTCATTCCTATTGATGGCGAGCCAAGAGTAGGAAGGGATGTAGGATTTACACCATTAGTCAGGGCTAAAAATCTTGGCAAGGCATTAGGGGTAGATAACCTATATATTAAAAACGACAGTGTAAGTCACCCTACCCTCTCCTTTAAGGACAGGGTAGTAGCAACAGCAATAACAAAGGCAATGGAGTTTGGGTATGACACTGTTGCCTGTGCATCTACAGGTAACCTTGCCAATTCAGTCGCCGCTTTATCTGCAGAAGGGGGTATAAAGAGTTATATATTTATACCGGCTGACCTTGAATCAAGCAAGATTCTCGGAACCCTTATTTATGGAACAAATCTTATTGGGGTAAAGGGCAATTATGATGATGTAAACAGGCTTTGCAGTGAGATAGCGGCTAACTACCGCTGGGCATTTGTCAATATAACAATAAGGCCATATTATGGCGATGGTTCAAAGACATTCGGCTATGAGATAGCGGAGCAGTTGGGCTGGCGGGCTCCTGACAATGTGGTTGTCCCTGTAGCGGGGAGCTCCCTTATCACAAAGGTATGGAAGGCTTTTA
The DNA here is from genome assembly GCA_003489165.1 of Nitrospinota bacterium. GTDB lineage: Bacteria > Nitrospinota > Nitrospinia > UBA9942 > UBA9942 > UBA9942. The sequence continues at coordinate 28,547 of DNJG01000120.1, forward strand.
AAGAATTTGAGATGCTGGGGCTGATCGGCAAAGTAAATACGAAGGTATTTGCCGCACAGGCAAAGGGATGCTCCCCTGTAACATCGGCT
>DNJG01000053.1 GCA_003489165.1 Nitrospinota bacterium
ATTTTATTCATCAGGGTTTTCTATTCCAATTTATAATAACAGATTATAAATGTTATATTTAATTAAAACCTTTTACATTTACAGCCTGAAGTCCTTTCTCTCCCTGTGTTACATCAAATTCAACCTCCTGCCCTTCTTTCAATGTCTTAAATCCCTCTCCCTTAATTGCAGAGAAGTGGACAAATACATCCTCACCATTTTCCTGTTTTATAAATCCATATCCCTTTGATTCATTAAACCACTTTACTGTACCCTTTGCCATTCTTTTAAAACCTCCATCCTAACTATAGATAATAGACATTCAATATAAATTTGATGTCTATAATCTATAAAAATTAACTTTCTTCTAATATATATCTGAGCGGATTTACCGGCACACCGTTCAGAACCACCTCATAATGCAGGTGTGGACCTGTGCTTCTGCCAGTATTTCCAACCTGGGCAACTGACTGCCCTCTCTTTACCCTATCCCCCATGTTTACAAGAAGCCTTGCATTGTGTCCATACCTTGTAACTACACCATACCCATGGTCTATCTCCAATATATTTCCATAGCTTAAATCCTTGCCTGCTCTAACAACTATCCCATCTGCTGGGGATATTACCTGGGCATTCATCCTCGTTGCTACATCTATACCTTCATGCACCTCCTTCCTGTCTGTAAATGGTGATAGCCTATATCCAAATCCGCTCGTAACCCAGCCTTTTACAGGCCAGATAGATGGGGTTGATGATAACAACGATTCCTGTTCTTTGAAAAATTCATCCAATTCCTGAAAACTTATTTCCTGAGACCTTGCCTGATTATTTAATTCATCTATATCCTTATTTAACTCCTCAATTATATTTTTACCCTCAAAAGGGAGAATTGATGTATATGTATCCGTCTCTCTGTCGTCAATACCTCCAACACCCCATTTCTGTGCCAATGTTGGTGTCCCGTTTCCTTCTAAGGATGTTATCACTCTGAGCTTTCTGTCAAACCTATCAAGCCTTGCCATCTGATGATCAAAGTCTTTAACCTTCTGGACAAACTGCTGAATCTGTAGCCTCTGCTCCCTCGTTTCTTTTCTTAAACCTTCCAGCTCTATTACCTCTTTACTTAATTTTATGTGGCGGTAGAATAGAAAAGCGGAGGTAAATGTTATAAGAATGAATACACCGAGGAGAATCTTTGCAGATTTTTCGGATATGCTAAAACGACGGAGTTTCCCTGATATATCAGGTATCACCATTATAGTATATTGTTTTGGCATATACGCCCTCTCTATGTGAGACTTTTTACCCTCTTACTGTTAGATGCCTTGCAGTCAAATAATGGGGTTTATACCTGCCCCATTAAAACTGTCTAATTACAACACAACAACCTTATATTTGTCAAGTGCTTTCAGCCATTCTTTTATTTTACCTTATAATCTATTTTTTTATCAAAAATCGAATTGCCATTTATATCTCATCCTCATCAAAATCAATCCCCCTCCAATCCTTCATACACTCCCTTGTTATCTTTCTTATCGCATCTTTTTCCCTTCTAATGGGCTTCTTTTTCTTAGCTTCTTTATTCAGAAAACCTTTACCGCTTGAAAAATCGTGGTCTTCCTTTTGACCTCCGACCATTCCCTTATTGTTATCCATAAAACTACTACCTTACAATTCACCTCCTTTCAAATAAGAACAAAAACCTCACAAAATCACAGATGAACACGGATAAACACAGAGAAACAATGAAATAATAAAATGATTTATCTTGTCCATGTTTATCCGTGATAAATCCGTGGTAGTTTTTATAATTTTCTAATAAAAATGGGTATTCCCCAAAATTATGGGGTGTTAATAGAAGTGGATACTTCATACTTAGAGAGTCATCTTCAAATCTTCTTTAATGATAAATTTTGGCATCCTTCTCTTTTTTGTATTGAAATTGTCTGCCACACCTGTGGCTATAATTGGCAATGCTATCGTGGCATCTGAATGCAGTGACACACTGCGGGCATCCCTTGCAATCTTCCCCCATGACTGTGCCTCTTTGAATGTGCATCCAGAGAGTCCGCCCCAGTGGGGTGCATCGGCAGTAATCTGGATTGCATATCTATGACCTTCCGATACAGAATCGCTGATTATAGAAGCGGTAACTTCAGTTTGCTGTATAAAATTCTTCGGCGTCCCTCCTCCTACATATATTACACCTGTAGATTTTGATTTACTTGCAACCTCTGCAGTCTCAAGAACATCTTTCACCATATCAAACTGGATATTGTTTGACCCTTCCGCCCTCCCAGCCGCAAGTGCTATACCTATTGAACTATCTCCTACGGCAGGACAATAAATTGGAACATTTGCCTTGTATGCAGATGTAAGGATTCCTTCAACTTTACTAATCTTTGAGAGTTTTCCTCCGAGAAGATATAAAAACTCCCTCGTTGTTACTGACCTTTTTCCTGAAACAACTTTAGGGTCTAATCCCCTTGCCCAGATTTTTATAAAGTTATCTGCCTTTCTGAACTCCTGCTCAGATGCAAAGACATCATATATCCTGTCTATCCCTTTTTCAAACAGCTTTATATCGTCAACCTCATGGCTGCCTTGAAAATGGAATCTGCCAAGTGTCTCATGGCAGTCATGAAAGAGATTTGCACCAGTAGATACAAGGCAGTCAATATATCTGTTCTTTATAAGATATGCAATTATTCCTCTCATTCCGGCAGGCACCATGGCACCAGCAAGACCAAAAAATATCGTAGTCCTGTCATTCAGCATCCTCACCCATATATCACGGGCCAATGCCAGATTTTTCCCTTGAAAGGCACTATTCCCCATCGTATCTAACAGTGCCTTTACTGAATTCCCCTTCTTAATCTCTTGCGGCTTTATCTTAACCTGTAAAAAATTACTCATTTAATTTTATACCTCAAGAACAAAGACTTGAACACAAATAACACGAATGGTACGAATAACTACTAATTACAGAAAATATTTTTACTTTCAATTTTAGTTTTTATTCGTGCCATTCGTATATTCGTGAAATTCGTGTTCCAGAATTTTATAATTTTCTATACATTTAAAAAGTGAAAATCAGTTTACACTATAAAAATATAGCCTGTCAAGGCATTAGTTCAGAACATTAGTTCTTTTTGTCAAAGAATCTATAACTGGTTTATTTTTTTGGAGATAGCAGTTCCTTTGGGGCTGATAGAAGCCTCTTAAAAACACCGAGGATACCTTCTCCCAATGACTCAAATGGCACAGCCGTAATCTCGGGGTCATTCATATCGCCCTTTACTGCATAATAAAACACTATAAGTGCCTTTTTGTCCCCTGTTAAAATCCTGCCGGCAAGAGGTATGCTGCTTATTATTTTATCTACTGTCTGAAACGGCTGGACACCTACAACCATATTCATCTGTTTAGTTCTCATATTAATTTCCCCCACTGTCGTTATTCTCATTGAATCGCTGTCTATAAGCAAATCCTCTGTTTCTGCAATGCCATTTTTTATTTCAAAATTAGCAATTATTGAATTGTAAGGCATTCCCTCCGTTACAAGGTCAGGGAGCTTAAATTTGAATATCTGATACACATTCAAAAGGGAGAATATCTTTGAGAGGATATGAAACCTGTTTATATTTCCACTGTGCATTTCAATATGGATATTTCCATTTAGCGTTTTCTTTATTTCTGCCAGACCCTTGCCTTTTCCTGAAATATTACTATTAATATTCAAACTGCCATGTATATCACGAAAACCCACAGGCAGCTTCTCATACAGGTTTTCTATATTCATGTTTATTATCTTATTATTCAGAAAAATTTCAGTTCCCTCTTCTTTATCCCAATTCAGCCACCCCTTTGCTATATAGTTTCCGCCAAAACCGCTAAATAACAGATTTTTTACTTTCAGAATCTCACCGTTATAATAAATATTGAATAACAGGTTTTCAAACGGAATCCCCATTGCCTTACCTTTATTTAAGGCCATCTTCCCCCTCCATGTAATTGTTCTTAATGGGGACTCTGCCTTTTCTTTACCCTCTGTGGAGATTTCCTCTTTTGAAGAAGTAAGAGTTTGTCCTGTTATGTCTTTGGACGGGAAAAATTTATCAAAGTTGAAATGTGAGGCATTGAGGGCAAATTCAACAATAGGGTTTGAAAATTCTTTTACACTTGCACTAAACCTGACAGTAGAATCACCAAAAACTCCATCTGCTGATGATATAAATATTCTGTCCCCTGTAAAATCGGCAGTTGCATTAAGGTTATTGACAGGCATGGGGAGGTAGGTTAATTTAAAGTCCGCACTTTTAACTGACAGCCTCCCTTTTAATTTTGTATCTCTTATATTTTTCATGTATCCCACTGCATTTAACTGGAGAGATGCCATGCCTGATGCACCTGAGTCTTCAGCTCTTGTGAGGAATTTAACAACATCAGTGATATTCATTTCATTTGTAGAGACAGAAAGGATGAATTTTGGATTGCTATAATTATGCGCCTTTCCGTTTATATTTATCCTTGCTGTTTTTAAAAATACGACTAAATTATCAATGTTAATGGTATCTGAATTTATCCTCCCATCAAATTGAATGCGATTTGGATAACCCTTATCCTTTTCAAGCCATACATCGTATTTATATGAAGCATCTGTCAGGTCAAGAGTCTGTGAGACGCTGAAATTGCCCTTACTCCCCTTTAAATAACAGTTTATCTCAGATACACCTTCTGCCTTTGAGAGTTTTTTTATCTTATCCAATCCGAGACTCAATGCATCGAGCAGATTAAATCTGGAATAAAAATTTATGTCTATCAACGGATTCTGGGATTTAAAGTCTTTAACAACACCTTTGATGCTAAACTTTGAATCCCTCATATTCCCGTTCAGTTTTTTTATGAGTATTTCTTCGGGTGAAAAATGAATGGAACCAGCCATATTTTCAAGAGGAAGCATAATATTAGCATGGTTAATAGTTACTCCTTTAACTTCAGCATCCACTTCTATTCGTATCGGGGGCGTATTCTTCGGCAGGGGGCCGGCAATTTTTATCTCGGCAGTAACGATACCTGATTTAGCATCTATATTTTTTTTATACTGCAGTGGAACATGCTTTAATAAAGTGTCTTTTGCTTTGCGAATATCTGCATCCCCTTTTATAGAAAGTCTTAAATATGGAATAGATAAAAGCTCTGAAATAGAGCCTTTGAGACTAATAATTCTACATCCCTCATAATTGCCGGTTACATCCGAGAATATCAGATTTCCGTCCTTTAATGTTATCAAGCCTTTTAGCTTTCTTAATGGATACCCCCCTTTTTCTATATCCAGACTTAAATCCTTAACATCAACAACCCCTGAAAGTAATTTAAAATTTGAAGAGTCGCCTAAATTTATCAATTCTCTTAACTTTCCTGAAAAGTTCACCCTCTTGACTTCCAATTCCCCTCCCTTAATAATATCTTCAAAAATTTCTGAAGCCTTTGAAGAATGAATCTTTCCTCTTATATACCTTTTACTTTTATCTATATCCAATCTGGGTATGGAAAGGTCAAGGTTAATTGTGGTTTCATCAGGCTTAAATCCATAAATTGAGCATTTGCCATTAATCAATAAGTCTTCTACTTTAAATTGGATATTTTCAAAATTTAGTAAATCCCCCTTTAAGTTCAGCATATACTTAATAGAGGCTTGATGAGGCTTTGTTGGGTCAGAAAGCACCTCTCTCCTAAAACCTTTATCACTAGAGCCATATTGAGAAAAATCTAATGCCCTGAAGATTATGTCCCCTGAAGATTCAAATCCATCTTTTAAATTTCCCTCTATCGAAGTATCAATATTAAGCAATCCCTCCTGCTGACTGCCTATAACCGATATCTCGGGTGGAAAATATTTTTTCAGATAATCACTGAATCGGTTTAGAGGCAATGAATTGACCTTTATATGCCCTCCCCAATTAAAATTGGTGAGATATAGATAAATAAAATGATGGTGCTGTTCTGCATATTCAGTATCCCGTATCGCATTTTTTATTGTCCCGGTTAGTTCAATTGTTGAGGGTTGATACTCATTTACTAAGATTCCGTTTGCTTTAAATTTCATCAGTTTGCGGAAGAAGGGTTTTTCTACAATCATATTCAGTTTATTAAACTCAATAAGGTTAGGTTTTTCAGATATAAAGTTGTCTATAAAGGTTAGATGGCTGTCAATTATCCTAATATCACTCAACATAGGTATAAACTCAAACTGAAGAGTACTTAAAAAATGTTTGACCAGCAAAAAGATTGATTTCTTCTCTTCTAAGACATATCCCCTTTCCTTCTCAGCCTTGAGTTCTAAGGGCGGTGTAGTGTAATTAGAAATTATCCTTGAAATATTAAAATACCCTTCTCTGTCCCTACTTGCGGATATATCTGCACCTTCAATATATAAGTTTCTGATTACTATTGTCCTTTGTTTGATGAGGGGGGTAATCTTTATAAGTGTCTTTATCCTTTTTGATGAGAATATGCTTAATTCGGTTTCTCTTTCTTTTATTGATACATTGTTCAACTCCAATTCTATTCCGTTCTTTATTGCAAACTGTATATTGCCTATGGAGATAGATGACCTCGTATAGTCACTCAGCCTCTTTTCTATTAATCCCTTATAATTATTTATATTTAGAAAGATGGGGGCAAGATTAATTAGAGCAGCTAAGAAGAATAAGAAAAAAAGGATGGATAATAGAAACCTTATTCTTGTTTTTCTTTTCATCTCGTTTTTATCATTTTATCTTATGATAATGAATGGCAGGGATATTTTAACCTAAATAATGCATTAACCACAGAAGACACAGAACTTTTATTATCAAGGAGTCAGAAAGTCATAGTTTCAGAGAAAAAATTTTTACCTTTACCCGTGCCTTTACTTTTTATTACTGTATCTCCACCTCAGAAACCTCACCATAAGATGTGAGGTCATTTGAAAGCGCACTAATGTTTAGTCCCGGAACCGTTGTCACTGTGGCAATGATATCCAGAGAATCCCTTACTATATTTCTGTATATCTGAATTGTTGTTATTGTAATACCATGTTTATTCAGTATCTTTTCAACCTTTCCGATAATATCAGGTACATCCTTTGCCACTAAATTGATGCTCCTGGTACCCTTGCTTGCAAGAAATACCTTCTCCCACTTACTCAACAGGCTCAATGAAATAATGATTATTATTGTAGCAAGTAACGAACCCACATAAAACCCTGACCCTGCTCCTAACCCAATTCCGGCAGTAGTCCAGAGGCTTGCAGCAGTGGTAAGCCCCTTTATGGAAACACCAAAGCGAAGAATTGCACCTGCCCCAAGGAAACCAATACCACTGACAACCTGTGCTGCAATCCTCCCGGGGTCGGAATTCTCAGGATTTCCTATCTCCTGTGCCACATGTATGGAGACCAGCATCATGAGGGTTGAACCGACACACAGAATTATATGTGTCCTTAACCCGGCAGGCTGATTTCTCCTCTCTCTTTCAATTCCTATTATCCCGCCAAGTATGGTTGATAGTATTAACCTTATGGCGATTTCATGATATGTCAGCATATTTAAAACCCCATAAATTCATCATAATATAACATAAAACCGAATAGACAAATAAAAAAAGTTTGATATAATGAAAACGTAGGCAAAGGATTTTACTTTTAGCAACTAAAGAAGGGAGATGCGAGGCAGATAATGGCAAAGATAATACCTTTTAAGGGCATTTTATACAATAAAGAAAAGATAAGAGACATTAAGGATGTGGTCGCACCTCCATATGATGTTATATCACCTGCGGAACAGGAGGAGTTGTATAAGAGGCATGAAAATAATGTGGTGAGGCTCATACTTGGCAAGGAATCAGACAGTGATACTCCTGATAACAACCGTTATACAAAGGCGAGGGACTCTTTTGATTCATGGCAGAGGGATAGTATCCTCATTAAAGATGCCTTCCCCTCTATTTATGTATATTCACAGGAATACCACCTTGGCGAAACTGAAGGATTTGAGAAGAAGAGGAGGCTCGGCTTTATCGCCTTATCAAAATTAGAAGATTTTGGTGAGGGGAAGATACACCCGCATGAAAATACACTCGCAAAGCCAAAAGAAGATAGGCTTAAACTCATGCAGCACTGTAATGCAAACTTTAGCTCAATATTCGGCCTCTTCTCCGACCCGTCGAAGAGAATAGATTCGGTATTAAAAGATTACATGAGACATTCTCCCTTATATGACATGGTTGATGATGCAGGGATGAGGCATACACTCTGGGCAATAAGAGATAACAGGGCAATAAAGATAATCACGAGTGTTATGTCTGATAAGCAGATATTTATTGCAGACGGGCATCACAGATATGAGACTGCAATCAATTACCGTAATGAAATGAGAGGGAAATTGCCCAATTTTTCAGGTGAAGAACTATATAATTATGTAATGATGTATTTCACCAATACAAACTCCGAAGGGCTTTCCATACTGCCAATCCACAGGCTTGTAAGTAACCTATCAGATTTTGATAAGAAGAAAATAGTTGAGAAGGCAGGGGAATTTTTTAATATTGAAAAACTTTCTTTTAATGAATCTGATGAAAAGACTGTTAAACAAAAACTTTTCTCAGATATAAAAGAGAGGGGTGAAAAGGAGCATATATTTGGTATGTATCTCGGAAATGATGAGTATCTTTTACTCACACTGAAGGATGAGGATGTTTTAGACAGGTTAATTACAAATTCAAGGCATCCGTCATGGAAAAAACTTGATGTCACAATCCTTCATACCCTTTTAATTGAAAAGGTTCTAAGAATAAGTGAAAAAAATCTTGCAGAGCAGAAAAACATAACCTATACCATAAGCGGAGATGAGGCTATAAAAGATGTAAAGGCGGGCAAATACCAGATAGCCCTTTTCTTAAATCCTACAAAGATAGAAGAGGTTAAGGATGTTGCCGCCGCAGGTGAGAAGATGCCGCAGAAATCAACATTTTTCTATCCTAAGCTCCTGACAGGTCTCGTGATGAATAAGCTGGAGTAATAAGAACAATAACTCAAAAGACTCGCTAGGCACGAAGACACAAAGTTTAATTCTCGATTTTAAAAAATCTTCTTCGTGTCTTTGAGTCTTCGTGGCTAATAAAAAGAGTTTATTATTTCTATGCATGAACTTCATTTGAAATTTGAAACATTAAAAAACATCCTGAGAGAAATGGGGAGTGTTATAGTTGCATTCTCTGGAGGTGTGGACAGCACTTTTCTCTTAAAAGTGGCAAAGGATGAGTTGGGTGAAAATGTCATTGGAGTAACTGCAACATCAAGCACATATCCGGAAAGGGAATTTAAAGAGGCAAAAACATTGGCAGAGGAGATTGGCATAAGACATATTGTAATAGAATCGGAGGAGCTTAATATCTCAGGCTTCAAGGAAAACCCGCCTAACAGATGTTACTTTTGCAAAGGTGAACTTTTCGGCAAATTAAAAGAAGTGGCAGAGAAAGAGAAAATAAGATTTGTTGCAGATGGTTCAAATTTAGATGATGTATCCGACTATAGGCCCGGGAGAAAGGCAGCAGAGGAATTGGGTGTCAGGAGTCCCTTAAAAGAGGCTGGATTTACAAAGGAAGATATAAGGGCATTATCAAAGGAACTGGAGCTAAAAACATGGAATAAGCAGTCCTTTGCATGTCTTGCATCCCGATTCCCCTATGGAAAAGAGATAACCTCTGATAAGCTCAGTATGGTTGATAAGGCTGAAGATTTTTTGCTGTCTATGGGATTCAGGCAGGTAAGGGTCAGACACTATGATGAAATGGCAAGGATAGAGGTTTCAAAAGACGAAATTAAAAAGCTCTTTAATAATGGCACATCAGAAAAAATATCAAAGAGGCTTAAAGAAATCGGTTTTAAATATGTGACAGTTGATTTA